>JAIYDB010000128.1 GCA_027487695.1 Cytophagaceae bacterium
ACCTTCTTTGGTTCAAGAAGTACATGGTCTGCTACTGGTACACCTCAAATAGGCGATTACAACTTGCCAATAACTGCCCAACGTGGTTTCCATTTACTTTCTAACCCCTATCCAAGCACCATAGATTGGGATAGCCCTAACTGGACAAAAACGAACGTAGCAAATGCCATTTATATTTATGATTGGGTAAGGCGCAGGTACAAGTCGTATATAGATGGGGTAGGTGCAAATGGTGGTAACCGTTATTTGCCAACAGCCCAAGGTTTTATAGTTAATGCTGAAAACAACTCACCAGTTTTAACAGCCAGAGAAGGAATTAAAGTAAGTAATCAAGCAGCTCTGCAAAGGACAGAAAGCCAAGTAAGTTCATTGGTTAGGATGCAAGTAAGTCGCGGTGCAATGACTGATGAAGTAGTAATTGCCCACAGACCTAATACCCAATTGGCCTTTGAACCACAGGTAGATGCAAGGAAAATGATGAACCCTGCAACGAATATCTTTGTAGGAGGAGCAGTTAGTCAAAGTATTGCATCCATGGATTTGAACGCTGCTACCATCATTCCAATAGAGCTATTATCAGATTCAACAGGAATGGTAACCTTGAGTACCACAGAGTTTTCAGGTATATCAGGTGGTCCGTATTACTTGGTAGATGAAATCACTACAGAGGTGTATCCATATACCCCACAAACTAGTTATCAGTTCTACTTGAATGCAAATGAGCGTTATTCATTAAGTCTGCGTTTGAATAATGTGAATGGAGTAACTGATTTCAAAGCAAGTTCTTTTGAAATATATCCTAACCCAGCAAATGATAAAGTAACCATCAAAACAAACGGTACAGGAACATTAGAAATACTTAATACTTTAGGTCAGGTAGTGATAACCCAACCTGCTATTGAAAACAACGAGGTTAATGTCTCTAAACTACCTAAAGGTGTTTATAGCGTTAGGTTTAATGGAGTAAGTCAAAAGTTAGTGATTAGGTAAACCTAGGGTTAAACACTATTAATACTTATCAAAAAAGCCCGCTGCGCGGGCTTTTTTAGTTTCTTGAACTGTGATTTATAAGATTAAGGTGATTCTAATGATTTTTTTACACCTGCACGGGAATCATAGTTAATCCTTGTAATCATTCAAATCATAGTTCAGACTTTTTTAACCCGTAGTGGTGAAATTATAATAGCCAAAAAGAAACCCACAATAGCGAAATAGCGAACCCCCAGATGTGCTGAATTATCTACGCTATTAGGGGCAGCAAGCTTCGGGGTGAGAGTAAAATTGTCTGAATCAGGATTTGCTGGATTTTAGGAAAAGGAGGATTGTTTACGATTGTTAGGCAATCATTTAATCACCCAAATCACAGTTCAAGACAAACGCAAACTGCCAGCCCGTTGGGCTGGCAGTTTGATATAATCCATTTAATATTAACTTCTTAACTATTTTACAACCAAAATTTTACTACCTCCGTTAAATCGAACCGTATAAACGCCTTTCGCTAACTTAGCTAGATTTATTTCGTTTGTTTCTTCTGCAGGTTGGGTGATCACTACCTGACCTAAAGTACTTAGGATTTCTAAGGTTCCTTCCCCAGTTGTTTTGATAGTTACTTTATCGGTTGCTGGGTTAGGGAATACTTCAAATTGGGTTTTTGCTAATGATTTTTTGCTTGATGTAATTACTAAGGGATTACTAAGCGGGCTTGTGTTTCCAGCATTAACTGCTCTGAAAGTATAAACACCATCGCCTTGAATAGGAATAGTTTTTTGGGTGTTTGACGATAGTAACTCAATTCCATTAAGGTACCAGATATAGTAATCGGCCCAAAGATTAGCACTGATTGAATCTAACCCTTCCCTGTATATTTCTACTGAACACCAATTAATACCAAAAGATATTGAAATAGGTGGTGAAGGTGAACCAAAGCAACTATCGGCATTGGCAACTTGTACGCTGTACGTCCCGCCATATCTTGTGTTTATAGTACGAGTTCTTTCTCCATTACTCCATAGATAATGAGCGAAGTTTCCTGCAGGAGTAAGCGCTATTCTTGAACCAAGGCAGTTGATTGAATTAGTATCGTAGTTAATTGTAGTTGCAACCGGACCGTTATTCATTACAACAAAAGGTGCACTTACTGCTGAGGTACAACCACCTAATATGGCATTCACTGTATAAGTACCTGCCCTACCTACAGTAATTGACTGGGTAGTATCGCCTGTACTCCAAAGGTTACCAGTAGCCACACTTGAAGTTAGGGTAGTGGTATAGCCAGCACATATAGTGTTAATACCAGATATGGTTGGGGGTGTAGGTTGAGTACAGCCACCATCGGTTAAATGAATGCGTGCAATATTAGGAGTTGAAAAATTATTATACCCATAAAAATAACCACCAATAATCAATTTATTGTCAGGTTGCAAAAGAATGGTGTTCACATAACCTAAAGAAGTGCCTCTTGTCCCTGTTCCTAGATTAAAACTTACATCTACCTGACCATTAGCATTTAAGCGGGCAATACCACTTCTAGAAATTCCATTAAGGGAGTTAAAAACACCTCCAATTATTATTTTATTATCTGGCTGCAAAAGTAAATTTTCTACATAAACTGCATAACCAAAGGATTCTTCTCCTTCAATTCCTGGATTAAAGGTTTGGTCTAAGCTGCCATTATCATTTAAACGGGCAATATGTCTTCTAACTATTCCGTTGTATGAACTAAAGCGCCCACCAATAATAATTTTACCGTCAGGCTGTATTGCTGTTGATCCAACATGTGTAGAAGTACCATTGAGCTGTAGCCCAATTCCTGATCCTGAATTAAAACTCGTATCCAAACCGCCATCTGCGTTTAATCGAGCTATCTTGTTCCTAGAAGTGCCATTATAGGAAGTAAAATTACCCCCAATAATTATTTTGCCATCGGCTTGCAAAGCAATAGTTTGAACCGTCCCATTTGCTCCTGCGCCGATATTAAAGGTGGCATCCAAACTACCATCACCATTTAAACGAGCTATGCAGTTTCTTTGAGTGCCATTACAGGAAGTAAAACTACCCCCAATAATGATTTTACCATCGGCTTGCAAAGCAATTGTATAAACCCAGCCATTTGCTCCTAAGACTGGATTAAAGGACTCTTCCAAAGTGCCATTGGCATTAAGGCGGGCTATATGCCTTCTAGATGTGCCGTTATAAGTAGTAAACACTCCCCCAATAATGATTTTATCATCGGCTTGCACAGCAGTAGTCCAAACCGATTCATTTGGTCCTGTACCTGGATTAAAAGTAGCATCTAAACTGCCATCAGCGTTTAATCGAGCTATCTTGTTCCTAGAAGTGCTATTATAAGAAGTAAATTCACCCCCAATAATGATTTTACCATCTAGTTGCAAAGCAGTAGTACTAACTGTGCTATTCGCTCCCGTGCCAGGATTAAATGTAGCATCCAAACTGCCATCGGCATTCAAACGGGCGATATGGTTTCTAGAAATACCATTAAAGGTAGTAAAACCTCCAACGATAATAATTTTACCATCGGCTTGTACAGCAGTAGTCGAAACCAAATTACTTGGTCCTGTACCTGGATTAAAAATAGCATCTAAACTGCCATCGGCATTCAAACGAGCTATTTGATAATAGGCATCAAATTGCCTTACAATAATAATTTTACCATCTAATTGAACAACAGTAGTATAAACTATATTATTTGCTCCAGTACCTATATTAAAGGTAGTATCTAAACTTCCATCGGCATTCAATCGGGCTATTCGGTATACAGAAGTGCCATTAAATCTAGAAATTTCTCCCCCAATAATAATTTTACCATTGGCTTGCAATGCAGTAGTATAAACCCAGCTATTTGCCCCAGTACCAGGATTAAAGGTAGTATCTAAACTCCCATCGGCATTCAAACGGGCTATTCTGTTTCTGATATGTCCATTATATGTTGTAAAATGACCTCCAATAATGATTTTACCATCGGCTTGCAAACTAATAGTACGAACTGTTCCATTAGCCCCGCTATCCAGATTAAAGGTGGCATCTAAACTGCCATTGGCATTCAAACGGGCTATATTTTTTCTGATTGTGCCATTATAAGAATTAAAATTGCCCCCAATTATGATTTTACCATCGGCTTGCACTGCAATAGCCTGAACATTACTATTAATAATTCCCTCCTCTACCCCAGTTCCTGGATTAAAAGTAGTATCTAAACTTCCATCGGCATTTAGGCGTGCTACTCTGTTTCTCATAGTGCCATTATAAGAAGTAAAAAATCCTCCGATCATGATTTTACCATCGGGTTGCACAGCAGTAGTTCGAACCACATAATTTGGTCCTGTGCCTGGATTAAATGTTGCATCTAAACTACCATCGGCATTCAAACGAGCTATTCCGTTTCTGGTTGTGCTATTATAGGAATTAAAATCTCCCCCAATAATGATTTTACCATCAGGTTGCAAAGCGGTAGTATTAACCCAGTCATTTGCCCCTCTGCCATAATTAAACTGATAATCAGCCCCTCTGCCATAATTAAAGCTACGGTCTAAGCCGCCTGCTTGCTGTCCCAATCCCATTACAGGTAATAAAAGTAAAAACGTAAAAAGCCTTGCTAAGTAATTCTTCTTCATTGGGAGTGTTGGTTTTTTCTTTATACACCTTGTAATAAAAAAGTAACTCACTTTTGCAGTAAATTTTAAGAGAAACTAAAAAAGCCCACCTAATTAGATCAGGCGGGCTTTTTTGTATTTTAACTCTCCAACTTCAATACTGCCATAAAGGCTTCTTGTGGTATTTCTACATTGCCTACTTGGCGCATTCGTTTCTTACCTTTTTTCTGCTTTTCAAGTAGCTTGCGCTTACGGCTAATATCGCCACCGTAACACTTGGCAGTTACATCTTTGCGTAGGGCTCTTATGCTTTCACGGGCAATAATCTTGGTGCCAATGGCTGCTTGTATAGCTATTTCAAATTGCTGACGAGGTAATAGTTCTCTTAGCTTTTCGCAAAGTCGCTTGCCCCAATCGTAAGCTTTATCGCGGTGTACAATGGCGCTAAGGGCATCTACCTTTTCACCGTTTAGCATAATATCTAGTTTTACCAGACTACTTTCTCTAAAGCCCATTAACTCATAATCTAATGAAGCATAACCTCTACTTATGGTTTTCAGGCGATCGAAGAAATCGAATACAATTTCAGCCAATGGCAATTCAAACTGCAGTTCTACCCTATCTGAAGTTAAATAAACTTGGTTCTTAATAATACCACGCTTATCCATACACAAACCAATAATCGCACCCACGTAATCGCCGGCGGTAATGATTTGTACTTTTACGAATGGCTCTTCTATATAATCTATATAGTTAGGCTCTGGCATATCTGATGGTGCATTGATAATAAGCTTTGCACCAGCAGTAGTATAACAGTAAAACTGAACTGATGGTACGGTGGTAATCACCGTCATATCAAATTCTCGTTCTAAACGCTCTTGCACAATTTCCATGTGCAGCATACCCAGGAATCCACAACGGAAACCAAAACCTAGCGCAGCCGATGTTTCTGGCTCCCATACTAGAGAGGCATCGTTCAACTGCAATTTTTCCATTGCTGTGCGAAGGTCTTCAAACTCTGAGGTTTCTACAGGATAAATACCTGCAAACACCATAGGTTTTACATCTTCAAAGCCGTGGATAATTTCTTGGGTTGGTCTAGCAACGTGAGTAATGGTATCACCTACTTTTACTTCGCGGGCATCTTTAATACCTGAAATAAGGTAACCTACATTACCAGCTTTCATTTCAAGCTGTGGCTCTTGGGTAAGCTTTAGTACGCCAATTTCATCGGCTTCGTATTGCTTGCTGGTAGCCATGAACTTTACTTTATCGCCTTTGCGTAAGGTGCCGTTTTTAATACGGAAGTAAACTTCAATACCCCTAAAGCTATTGTAAACAGAATCGAAAATCAGGGCCTGCAAAGGAGCTTCAGGGTCGCCTTGTGGGGCTGGGACTCTTTCAACTACTGCATTCAAGATATCCTGAATACCTATACCTTCTTTGGCTGATGCTGGGATAATACTATCTCTATCACAGCCAATTAAATCCACAATCTCATCTTTTACTTCCTCTGGCATTGCACCCGGAAGGTCGATTTTATTGAGAACTGGGATAATTTCTAGGTCTTGACCTAGGGCTAGGTATAAGTTAGATATGGTTTGGGCTTCAATACCTTGAGAGGCATCCACCACCAATAGTGCGCCTTCGCAAGCAGCGATTGATCTACTTACTTCGTAACTAAAATCGACGTGACCAGGGGTATCTATCAGGTTAAGGGTATATTCCTCACCGTTATAGATATACTTCATTTGGATAGCGTGGCTCTTGATCGTGATACCGCGCTCACGTTCCAAATCCATATCGTCAAGCAACTGGGCTTGCATATCGCGCTTACTTATGGTGTTGGTAAACTCCAACAATCTATCGGCCAAGGTACTTTTACCGTGGTCAATGTGCGCAATAATGCAGAAGTTGCGTATATTCTTTTGCATAAGATTCTTATAAAGCAATCAAACAACCTAATGACCAAAGCCAAGGTTTTATAGAATGGCGAAATTACACAATAATTAAGCAATTGCGCTTTATTGGCATATTTTAAGGTTTGGATTTAAGGCTTATTGCCTTATAAACTTGTGGGTTTTGCCTTCGCTTTGTAGTAAGTAGGTACCAGAATAAAGTACTTTCACAGAAATACTTGCCTTCCCTTCACTATCGGTAATGCCTGTTTGCACCACTTTACCTTGCATTGAATAAATGGTATAAGTGGAAAGAGGTGCAGCTAATACCTGTAACTGATCGGTCGCTGGATTAGGATATACTTCAAACTTGGTCTTTTCGATTTCAGAATTACTGCCAAGTGGTTGCAAGGTTCTGGTATTGGCAAGTGCTAATAAGCCCCCTTCGGTGGTGCCAAAAAGCAAATCAGGGTTGCCGTCAGTATTATAGTCTATCACTGCGGGGTGCAGGTTTTTGCCAAGGAAAACTTGTCTGGTATTTTCCGATAAAGTATTTCTGTAGAAGCTGGTATCAGGGTTTAAGCTATTGTTTAAGCCATCCCTAACGTTAGGGTAAAAGGCAATAAAACCTCTGCTATCCGTGGTAATTAAATCATCAATTCCATCTCTATCAAAATCGGCAATGGCAGGCGAAAGCGAATACCCAAACTGTTCTGAATAATCAATGATCCCGAATAATGAGTTGGTTAAAGTAAAGGCAGGATTGCTAGCAGTTCCTGTATTTCTAAAGTATTGAATACGACCAAAGTTCTTGCCAAGTAGTAAATCTCTCAAACCATCGGCATCTACATCATAGAACAGCGGGCTATCAAACTTATTAATATTGTTAATGGTATTCAAAGTTACAGCCGCCGAAGTATCGAACCGCCAAGGTTGGTTGCCTGTTGCTAAGTTAAATAGCACTTGTATGGTTGAATTTCTGGTAATTTCACTGGCTTGGTAATGCACCACTAAGTCAGGTTTACCATCGTGGTTTAAGTCGGCAAAATCTGGTTGAATGCGTGCCTTTCTCCAATTAGAAAGACCTAACCAATCGCCAGTTTCATATTGAAAGAAACCACCATTGTTCTTAAGCCAAACTAAGGCAGAGGATTCAAATCCGTTTTTGATAAATCCAAGACTGCCAACAATAATATCAAGATCGCCATCGGCATCCACATCGCCAACGGTAGGTTTGGCACCTCCTCCTAAATCGAGCATTTGGCTATAAAGCCAATCATTTCTTTGAAACTGGAAGTTTGGGCTTTGGTTAGTGCCTATGTTCTTATAATAGAACGTATTGTTCTTTTGCAGGTGATCTAAGGTTTCTTCTTCGGGAACATTACTGGTAATGAGTAAATCGTTCACACCATCGGCATCCAAATCTTGGTGATAGCCAGCTGCAAAATTACCTACTGTGCCCATTGAAAGTGATGCAGGATAAGTGGCACTCATTCTGTTATACTTAAAGCCTGTGCTAGCATTAGAGTCGGCCAAGAAATAGGCTTGCGGACAAGAGATATCTCCTAAAATCATATCAGGATTACCGTCGCCTGTAAGTTCCGCTAATAGAACTGTAGCACCTTGGTGGTTTACTGCGTTCGGTACTGATGGTCTTGCTGTTTCAGTGATGTTTTCTCGGCAAATGGAATATGTATATTGTCCGCAAACGGTGGTACTAAAAACCCCACCAAAGCAATTGGTAATCTTTTCAAATTTGAATTGATTAGGATTGCCGAATTGCTCTATACTCAAGTTCTTATGAAACTCGAATCCATTGCCCGTGATTTCTATGTTTACCACATCCAAATCGCCATCGCCATCTATATCAGATATATTTGGCAGGTCTAAAGAATTGAGGGTTAAAGGAGTTCTGGTGCCACTTAATAGGGTGGAGAAGATTAAGTTTTCAGCTAACTCAAACTGCAAATTTCCCCTTACAATGGTGGTATTTCTAAATACTCTTATCCCTCTTTCTATGTTGTTGTAAGTGAAAATATCTACCCTTCCATCATTATTAAAATCACGCATCAATACCCAAGCATTCAATTTCGTTGGGAAGAATTGCTGGTAGTAAGGTTCGTACCGCCAACCTTCAGGTTGTGTATTATCTGCTACAAAGGTGAGCAACCTATCGCTTGCCCTATCAAATACCACTAGGTCTAAAATCAGATCTTCATTCAAATGCACTTTAGAAACTTGCGGAGCATTCAATCCCCCAGCAAAACCTGCTTTCAAAACAACTCCTGCACTATCGCGCAACTCAGGCAGATTTCGGTAAGCAAAACTAAAATTTTGCGCATTGCCTAACGTATGCAAAAACAAGAAGGCAACCAGAATAAGCACGTACCGCATAATTGTCCATTTTTTAATGAAGACCCACTTTTAATAGGTAAACGTTGCTTTGCGGTTGTTTTTCATATTTCCTGGCTAAAGCAGGCATTCTTTTAAACAAATCGGTAAGGATGCTATCGCCTCCAATAATTACTTGTGGGGGCTTTTCGGCAAAGCTTTTATAAAGAAACAAAACAGCGCCATACTCGCTGGTATTGCCGAAAACGCGTTTACTTAAATCGGTATTCAGGAACGGGGTAGCTAATTTGTTATTATGGTAATAGCTGTAATCGGTCCCGAAAACCAGCACAGAACTTCCTTTAGGAATATCTAAAGCTGAGTTTGGCTTTACTATCTCCTCTGAAAAATTAGCTAAGCGTTCTATTTCGCCTGTACCTTTCATTGATAATGTTCCAAACGTGAGCAGCAAAACTAAGGTGAATAAAAAACTTATCTCTGCAACTATATTCCTAGGTAAAAGGGTAAACAGGTTAGAAATGAACAATGCCGCCACTGGCAACACAAATAAATACTGCCCAAACCATCTGGTATTACCGAAGGCAATTACTGGAACCGCTACAATCAGATATAGCACATACGATACTTGTACCGTACGCTGATAGTTGATAAACCTTCCTGATTGCAATGTATTTACTATCCCGAAACCAATAAGTACCGATGGCAGCAACAAAAAACTGATCAAAGTAAGTAAGGGAATCAGGTACAAATCGTTCACTACGAAAGGAGCAAGCAAGAAATTATAGTAAATATCTGCTCCCATCCCTACCATATAATATCCCAGAATTACCAAGGAAATGGGTATTGCAAACCCTAATACAATTAAGAAATATTGCTGAAAAGTAGTACCCGTATAAAGCAGAAAGGCAATGATAGGTACCACTAAAAACAAAGCAGAAGGCAGGTAGCACAAGGACGCCAACGAAACTAAAAAGCCAATGGATAGAATTTCGTCGGTGGTTAGAGGTTCCTTTAGGTGGCTAGCCATTCGGTTTAGCATTGCCATTAGAAAAGTGCTTGCCATTAACTCTGGCGATAGCAACGTAAACTGAAAACAGATATTACCCAAGAGCATATATACCAAGCCTGGCACATAGTTTCTTTCATAAAACAAGCCGAGTTTAATCCCTGCTTGGGTAAACAAATACGCTTGCCAACCTATTAAAACTGTGGCTAATACAAAGCCTAACCCACTATCAAAACTGCCCGCGAATTCCATAAGGGCATAAACACCTGCTGGTATTGGAGCCAAATCGGTATAAATAGAATGGTATAGAATTTCGCCATTGTACATAGCCATTCCCACTTGCTTCCAAAGTACTTGCAATACCGTAGTGGGTATACCCAAATAGGCATACATTAAGCGTATTAGAATGAAAAGCAATCCTAAGATTAGCAGCCGCTGTTGTAGGTATTTGCCGAAATAACTGAGCATAAATAGGTTAACTGTAAAGCAAATATCTATATTAAGCACAAAATTACGTATTTTTGCACCCTCATTTACTTAAATCAATTACTTCTATGGAATCGCAACGTCAATTAAAGGTAGCTAAGCTTATTCAGAAAGACTTAAGCGATATTTTCCAGAAAGAAATGAAAGAGGTATTCGGCAATGCTTTCGTTACCATTACACACGCTAAAGTAAGTCCAGATTTAAGTGTTGCTACCATTTATTTGAGCTTTATCCTCACTAACGACCCTCAGGGTTTATTGGCTCAGATTGAAGACAACTACAAGAAAATAAGAATGGCGTTGGCCAATAAGGTGCGCCACCAAATGAGGGTAGTGCCCGAATTGAGGTTCTTTATAGATAATAGCGCTGAAGAAGCTACTCGTATTGCCAAACTTATTGATGCTTTGGTTATCCCTAAACTTAATAATGACGAGGACGACGAAGCGAAAGTGGTCAAAATGTCATAATTTATTGAGCTTGTTTTAAATTTATCTGCCGTTTTGACTGCTATTTTCAGGGTTTATCTCTGAAAATGGATTTGGTATATAGGTTGTTTATCCTTTTATGTATTGCGAAAGCAAGACCTCAAAACAGAAACAACCACACAAAACCCAATAACTAAAGCCATGTCAGTAGTTAGATTTAGAAACGTAAACCCATTGTACCACACCTTAATGACCGATTTCTTCGGTGAAAAGCGTACCCCAGTGTATAGGGACAGTAACACCTTTGTTCCAGCGGTAAACATTTTGGAACATGAAGGTCACTGGGAAATAGCCTTAGCTGCGCCAGGCTTCGATAAGAGTCAGTTTTATATTAACCAAAAGGCGAACCTTTTAACCATTGGTGCCAAAGTAGAAAAGGTTATCACTGAAGAAGCCCAGCCAACCGATACTGTAAAAGTTGCTCGCAAAGAATTTGAGCAACATAGCTTTGAACGCAGCTTTACCTTGCCAGAAACAGTAGAAACCGAAGGCATTACAGCACAATACACCAATGGTATTTTGCACGTAAGCGTACCTAAGAAAGAAGTAGCTAAACCAGAATTACGCCAGATTGAGATTGCGTAAGGTTAGGTTGGTTAGAATAGACTCAAAAAAGCCCGCTACGCGGGCTTTTTGGTTAACTATTAGAAAGGAATCTTTATTTCTTTTTCCGTTTAGGTTTTTCCACTGCAAACAAGCCAGCAGTGTATTTTTCATAGAGTTCAAATAGGAACTCCATACGTTTGCTTTCAGAGGTAAAAGGTGCCGAACGATAGCTATTTTAGGTTATAGCCACCCGCTTACGAGAAACCCCAAAGACATCAAAGAAATCGTCCAAGAACGATTTAGCTTCAGCATCTTCAGAACTTTCCTCTGCCCACTTCTTCGAGAATTTGAGGGTACGGTCTTTTATTTCATTCCAACTTAGTGGCATAGTCTTGTATACAATGTTCTCAAATAAATAAAAAGCAAGTGGGAATAACAAAAAGCTTTGTTACCCCAAAAGGCAACATTAAGGTACCATTGATTAACAAAATCAAAAAATCAGAATACCTTTAAAGTGACCAAAATGCACTTTAAAGGCTTCCTGGCTAACATCTGTCTTTCTGCTTATTCCTTTTCCTGCTCTTTGGCAATGGCTTGGCGGGCATTTAGCTCCTCCAAAAAGTTCATAATACGTTCCTTGGCTAGGTTCAATAAGAAAGTAGCAATGGCACCCTTTATCATACTTACAATACCGTTTTCTGGTTCGTTTATTACCATCAGTTCCTGACCACCGCCAGCGGTATTTACTTTTACCTTCTTCGCTTTCGGAGCCAATAGTCTTATAACAAAGGCCGCTGCTACAATAGCCCCAACAATAAATACTGCTTTCTTGGCAGTACTTTCTAGGTTATCGCCAACAGAAGAAATATCGGTTTCTAACTCTCTTTTAAGCTCGTTAGATTTTTGGCTTAGTGCCTCTTTTAGTTGTGAACCAAAGCTCATAGTGTATCGTCGGTTGTATTGGCTTGCAGGTTAATGGTATTTGGGGGTACTATTTCTTCGTTTTCTTTTTCTTCAGGCAAAATAGCAGTTAAAATTTTAGCTTCCAGAATTGGCTGCCATTTCTTTCGGTTTTTTTCGTTGAGGGCAATTGCTGCCACCCCAAACCAAAGCAAAGCTACTATAAAACTACCTGCCCAACTATAGCCTATCAACATACCTAAAAGCTGCGCTAACCCTACTGATAGCAGCGCAACTGCCATAAACAGAGCTAATACCGCCACAAAGCCAAATAGTAAATTACTGGCCGCCTTGGCAATTTCTTCCTTAATCTCTATTTTCAACAGAGATATTCGGGTTTCCATATACTCTTGGAGCTTGCCCCAAAACGCTTGCAAAAACTGCATCATAGCCCTAAATTACACTTTTAATAGCTTACAAGTATGCATTTTTTCAAAGTTAGGTAGGCCTTTAACCTTAAACTAGAGTGCGGCCGTTCTTTTACTAAAGTAGTTAGTAACTTTTAAAGTACCGCAATGTATTAACCACAAGGTAAGCAAAGGCTATAAATGGCATTCACATACAGATTTTATTAACTTTGGGCAACCAAAAGCCTGCTAAGTGTGGAAAACTCTGCCAAAGTTCCTGTTTTAATGATTGTCTTTAATAGACCTGATACTACCAAAGTTGTATTAGATAGAATTAAGGAATATAAGCCTACCCACCTATACATTACTGCCGATGGACCAAGAAACGGCAACGAAAACGACCTTAAAAAAACAGCAGAAGTAAGGGCCCTGTTCGAGAACTTGGATTGGCCTTGCGAAGTAATTACCAACTACAAAACTGTTAATCAGGGTTGTAAAATGGCAGTAAGCTCTGGTATTACTTGGTTTTTTGATCAGGTTGAAAGCGGCATCATTTTAGAAGATGATTGCCTTGTAGATTATTCCTTCTTCGTGATGTGTGAAGAGTTATTGGAAAAGTACAAAGGCGATGAAGAAGTAATGTCTATTGGGGCTAGTAATTTCCAGTTTCCTTCAAATTCAATTCCTAGTTCAACTTATTACTTCAGCCGCTACAATCACATATGGGGATGGGCAAGCTGGAAACGCGCTTGGAAAAATTACAAACTTACCCCTCAACAATTGCCTAAAGAACAGTTGCTAGATTCAATAAAGCAGCTATTCCAAAGCAAAGCAGAACGCACTTATTGGTTAGCCATTTATGATTACGTTATGAGTGGAAAGCTTGATACTTGGGATTTTCAATGGCAATTTAGTATGTGGGCAAAAGGTGGTATTGCTATTACGCCTCAAGTAAATATGGTAACCAACCTTGGCTTTGGACCAGATGCAACCCATGGTAATGACCCCAATTCTTGGATGGCGAAACTTATAGCTTTGCCTATTAAATTTCCAATTGTGCATCCTTCTGATAAGTCGTTGAATAATGAAGCAGATAGAGTAACCTCTGACCGTCTTTTCAATATTTATAAAAGTTATAGAACAAATCACTTTAAAATTAAATTAGCTACTTGGCTTCCTTCTAATGCCAAAAAGGAATTAAAGAAACTAATGCTAAAATTTAAACCTGCCTAAACTCAATTTTCCTTACTATTTAAGTATGAAAGTAATAATTTTAGCAGGTGGGCTAGGTTCCAGAATGGGCGATGAAACAAATCTTGTTCCAAAGCCTATGATTGAAATTGGCGGCAAACCAATTCTCTGGCATATTATGAAAATATACAGTAGCTATGGGTTTAACGACTTTGTAATTTTATTAGGACATAAAGGATACATTATAAAAGAATACTTCGCCAATTACTTTTTACATAATTCCAATATCACTGTTAATTTAAAGGAAAACAACATAACTTATCATGAATCGGTAGTTGAGCCTTGGAACATAACTTTAATAGATACGGGCTCTAATACAATGACTGGCGGTAGGTTGAAAAGAGTTGCCTCAATTATTGGCAATGAAACCTTTATGCTCACTTATGGCGATGGACTTGCTGATGTTAACATTAAAGAATTATTGGCATTTCATAAGCAACATGGAAAAGCAATAACAATTACAGGAGTTCAACCAGATGGCAGATTTGGTGCATTAGAAATTGATCCAGATAATAAAGTAACCCAATTTACTGAAAAGCTAAAAGGCGATAGCGCCTGGATTAACGGCGGTTTCTTTGTGTGCAATCCTAAAGTATTAGATTATATAACTTCTGATACTATTGTGTTTGAAGAAGAACCACTTAATGCATTAACTTCTGAAGGAGAATTATATACTTATAAACATACTGGCTTTTGGAAATGCATGGATACCTTGCGCGATAAACAGTATCTGAATGCAGTTTGGGAAAACGGTACTGCACCGTGGCGTAATTGGTAAGTTCAGATACAATATAATCGCCAGATATGTTTAATCAAATCTACAAGAATAAGAGAGTGCTTATTACAGGCAATACCGGCTTTAAAGGCAGCTGGCTCACCTTGTGGCTATTAAGGTTAGGCGCAAAAGTATATGGAATAAGTAATGGCATACCTTCTAAACCCTCATTGTTTGAAGTATTATCTTTAGAAAAGGAAATTGAATTTTACGAAGTTGATATTAATAATTACACTGAAGTAGCAGAGGCAATCCAATCTATTAAACCTGAAATTGTATTTCATTTAGCGGCACAGCCTGTAATAGCTGTTGGTTTTGAAGAACCGCTTTCTACCTTCTCTACCAATATCATGGGCACCATCCATATATTGGAGGCGTTAAGAGTATTGAATGAGCCGTGTGCTGTTATATGTGTTACAAGCTTTAAATGCTACAAACCTATTGAGCAAGGCTTGGCATATACTGAAACAGATAAATTGGGCGGTCCTGATCCTTATTCTGCCTCTAAGGCGGCTAATGAACTTGCCATTGAAGCCTATTTTCAATCGTATTTTAGTAAACCAGATTGTAAGATTAAAGTAGTAAGTGCACGCGGTGGTAATGTTATTGGTGGTGGCGATTGGGCTAAAACCAGAATAGTTCCAGATGCCTTCAGATGTTGGGAGAAAAAGTCTTCATTATTATTATTTGCACCAACAGCTACCCCACCTTGGCAATATGTATTAGATATTTTGAATGGCTATTTAATATGCGGACAATCATTATTAGAAAATAAACCAGATGTTAACGGAGAAGCGTTCAATATTGGAGCACCAGAAAATGAAGC
>JAIYDB010000044.1 GCA_027487695.1 Cytophagaceae bacterium
CCTAAATTTCCCTTTCTTGATAATACATTAGAACAGCCAAAGCCGACTCCAAAAAAACAATTAATGTTAGGAGTTCCTAATGTTAAGTTGGGAGTAATTACAAAGTGATTAGTTATTAGTTTTAAGTGGTATATCCTTCTAGGTTCATATCCTGAAATAAAATTAAAAAATCCTCCTGAATATAGTTCTCGATGCATTTTAACATCACCACCATCTTCTTTAATTTGATTAGTAAAATCTATTGTTAAAAATTGTCCGACAACATATTTAGCATTAGCTTGCACAATAACTCTTCTGCCTATTGTAGTATGAAAGTCGTTTTCAAAAATCAAACCATCTTGTTTGCTACCAGTTAATCCGGTTTTGGGATCTTTATGTATTTCATAATAAAAGAACGATTCATCCATTCCTGTATTTAAACCGAAATACCAGCCTTTAAATTTTGGTTCTTTAGGTACAACCAATTCATATTTAGTAGCCTTTGCTGCTGGAGAAAGGCTATCTACTATATCATTAAAAGGGTCTGTTTGTGCTTTGGCTATCAAGGGTAACCAACACAAAACCAGTAAGATTATTATTGCTTTCATAATGTTGGTGTTTTAGGTTGTTTTTTAAAAGTAAATATTGGTAAAGCATAACCAAAACTTGCAAAAGTAGAATGTTGATACGCATTCAAGTTGTTCTTAGCCATTTCGCCTGACCAGTTATGAGCTATTGTGGAACTAAATATACCTTTGCCTATTTTGAATGAATATCCAATATTAACCTGATATAATTCAGAAGAATTATTAAAGCTATACTTTCTATCTAAACTACCCGTTCTGCTTAAGATAGTCGATTTGCCGTAACCACCTCCAACAAAAAAATTAAAATTTTTAATATTGAAAGTGATATTAGGATTTATCATAAAGTTATTCGTAATAATATTTAAAGAGTAATCTTTAACTTGGGCAATGTAAGATGAAGAACCAAAAAAATTCAGTCCTCCCCTGCTTCTGTATTCGCTAAATGTTACAATACCTTTATATGATCTAATTGAATTATAAAAATCAATTGTTAGCCAATTACATACAACAACTTTTGCATTTAAATAAATGGCAGGTTGGTTTGCATGGATCATTGTATATCGGCTTCTATTTGGGGAAACAAATAACTTTGTAGCGGTATCATACGGAATTTTATGCTGTAAAGCCGATGCGATGAAAGGTGCTATTTGAACACCAAAATAAAGCCCCTTATCAATCGATTCAAGAGAGCCAAACTTTAAGCGTTTTGGAATTGTATCAGTTTGGGCATTGCTGACAAACGGAAGCCAACACAAAACCAATAAGATTATTGCTGCTTTCATTATTTAGTAATTAATAATCTAACGACTTTTTTTGTAGTTGCTATAGGCCAGGTATAACCTATCAATGCTGAAAAGTTATCAGCTCCAGCCTGCCAAGTGCTTTCTGAAACATCTCCAGTTTGTACAAGGCCAATCTTTAATGTAGCTATTCCACCTCCGATATGACTTGAAAAACCCGTTTGCAAATTGAGAATACCAGTGATTTGCTTAAGCGGGAATTTGTCTTTCACGTTAGGAAATGATCTGTTATGAATAGTAGCAAAACCAAATCCTACACCTAATAACAAATGAAGGTATCTTGGCCCAAAGGTTAAGTTCGGTGTAACAACAAACTGACGGGTTATGAAATTTAGGTCTTGTACCAGAACTTCTCGCTCGCCTCCAGGCACATATCTGCTAAGCACCAATGGGCCACCTTCTTTAACAGTAGTTCCTGTAAAATCAATGGTAAGCACCCTACCTACAACATATTTCCCAATGAATTGAAACCCGTACCTATCACCAATTTCTGTAGTTGATCCTGAATTTGAAGCGAAGAAACCACCGCCACCGCCATTTCCAAATCCAGTTACTGGATCATTTGGAATTGTATAAGTTAATCCAGAAATGAATAAACCTGTATTTACCCCAAAATACCAACCCTTGAAATTTGGTTTTTTTGGTAATAATTTATCAGGAGTAACTGAAATTGTATCGGATTGTGCTGTTGCTATTAAGGGCAGCCCACACAAAACCAATAAGATTATTATTATTGCCTTCATAATGTTTTTGTTTTCTTTTTAAAGGCGGAAAGAGGTAGTGCGTAGCCTAACGTGTAGGTATTATAGTATATATGAGCACTCCATTTATAATCGGCTATTCGAGCGATTGAATTAGCAGAAAATGTAAAATTGAAATAGCTTTCTTTAACTCTAAAGGCAAAACCTACATCGGCCCTTACAATAGTTGCATTCTTTTTAACAGGAAACCTTTGGCTAAAATCACCTCCTCTGTTTATAACAGTTGAAATGCCTGCCCCTAAGCCTATAAAAACATAATGATTAGGATTGCCAGATTTTAAATGTGGAATTATCAAGAATTGATTTGTGAGAATGTTTAGTTCGTATTTTTCTCTTGGTTCCATTGAGCCACTATACCACCCAGTCGATACATACTCATATAAGGTTATGGGTATTTGGTCATACTTTATAAGGTTAATAAAATCAATAGTTAAATACTTTCCTGCCACATATTTTGCATTTACTTCAGCAAAAAAGCTATTTCCTATTTCCGCTTGAACGTGGTCATCGCCGAAGCCAAAAAGCGTTGAATTTTGAGCATATAACCCCGTGAGAGGGTCTTTAGGAATTCGATATCTCAATCTGGATTTTGCTATGCCAAAATCCGCACCCAAATACCAACTTTTGAATTTAACGTCTGATTTAGGTAGTGGCTTTACTTCTTGTAATGTAGCAGAATCAGGATTTTGAGCAAATCCTTGAATAGGGAAACCAAAAATACCAAATAATGTTATGCAAAATATCAGTACTGTCTTGAAATAGTGTATCATAGTATTGCATTAAAGTTCTTTTAAGGCTATACGACAAAGCTAAAGAACAGAAATTATACTATCATAAAATTCTGAGAAAGTTATAATACAATCTTGGTTTTGTACAATTTTAAACGATTTTTTTTAAGACAAATACCTTGGTTTAAAACAAAAGTCCCTCCCAAGCGTAGCTTGAGAGGGACCATATAAACTCTAACCTTAAAGGTGATTACACGTCTAGTAAAATACGGGTAGGGTCTTCTAGTAACTGCTTCACACGCACCAAGAAACCAACAGACTCACGTCCGTCAATTATGCGGTGGTCGTAGCTTAGTGCAACATACATAATAGGACGGATAACGATTTCGCCATTCACTACCATTGCACGTTCAACGATATTGTGCATCCCAAGGATGGCACTTTGCGGAGCGTTAATAATAGGTGTACTTAACATACTACCAAAAATACCGCCATTGGTAATGGTAAAGGTACCGCCAGTCATTTGCTCAATAGAAAGCTTGTTATCACGAGCCAAACCAGCCAAACGAACAACTTCTTTTTCGATTTCAGCAAAGTTCATTTGCTCAGCATTTCTGATTACTGGCACTACCAAACCACGAGGGGCGGATACCGCAATGCTGATATCTACAAAGTTGTGGTTGATAATTTCATCGCCATCAATATATGCATTTACCGAAGGGAACTCTTGTAAAGCAATGCTACAAGCCTTGGTAAAGAAGCTCATAAACCCTAGACCTACAGCGTGCTTATCTTTGAACTTATCCTTATACTTATTACGAAGATCCATAATTGGCTTCATATCTACCTCGTTGAAGGTAGTAAGCATAGCGGTTTCGTTCTTTACAGCTACTAACCTACGGCTAATAGTCTTACGAAGGGAAGTCATTTTCACACGCTCTTCTCCTCTATTGCCTGTTGCTTCTGCTTTAGCGGCTGCAGCTGGTGCGGTAGCAGCTGGAGCGGCTTGCTTTGTGGCACGGTGGGCATCGTCTTTCGTGATTTTGCCATTAGGACCAGTACCTTTTACATCGGCAGGGGTTAAACCACGTTCAGCTAAAATAGCCGCCACAACTGGTGATACTACGTTTGCAACAGTAGGGTCAGAAAAATCTGAGCCAGCTGCTGGAGCTGCACTTGCTACTGGAGTTGGTGCCGCTGCAGGAGCTGCTACTGGGGCAGGAGCACTAGCGGCCTGACTTGTAACCACGGGGGCATTGCTCCCACTGATGGTACAAATAACACCACCAATTGGTAAGGTGCTGCCTTTTACAGCTACAATATGAAGGATGCCACTGGCTTCAGCAGGTAGTTCAAAAGTAGCTTTATCGCTATCAACGTCGCACAAGATTTCGTCTTTTGTAACAAAATCGCCGTCGTTTTTATGCCAAGTATTTATCGTTACTTCCGTGATTGATTCGCCAACGGCAGGTACAATCATGGTATAAGTTGTTGGGGTAGCAGCAGCTACAGGAGCGGCGGCTGGTGTTGCTACAGGCGCAGCAGCTTCCGCGGCGGGAACAGCAGAAGCGGTGGCTGTACCACTTGCTTCAATTCTGCCTAATAAACCACCAATAGCAATGGTATCGCCTTCTTTAGCAACTAAGCGTAATACGCCAGCTGCAGGAGCAGGAATATCGAAGGTGGCTTTATCGCTTTCTAATTCACCAATAACCTCGTCTAACTTTACAAGGTCACCATCTTTTTTACGCCAACTGGCCAATACCACTTCGGTGATTGATTCGCCAACTACAGGCACTATAATTTCCATACTATATTTTTAACTTAAGTATTTGCGATTGATTTTTTGAGGGGTACTTGTGGGTTAGGCTAAGGTAAAAGCTTTGTTAATAAGTTCTGCTTGTTCTTTAGCGTGTACTTTGCCATAGCCAGTTGCAGGCGATGCACTTGGCTTACGAGCAATTACTTGTGGGTTTAAGTTACGCATCATTTGTAAAATGAACGACCAGTAACCCATATTTTCAGGCTCTTCTTGTACCCAAACAATTTCTGCTTTGCCATACTTGGCTAGTTCGGCTTCTACTTGTTTTTGTGGGAATGGGTGCAATTGCTCAAGACGAACAATGGCAATATCTTTACGCTTTTCAGCTTGTTGCTTTTCTAGTAATTCCCAATACAGTTTGCCGCTTACCATAAGTACACGCTTCACGCCTTTAGGGGCAACATTGGTTTCGCCAATTACTTCTCTGAAACCACCTTGGGTGAAATCAGAAATTGGTGATACTGCCATTGGGCTACGTAACATACTCTTCGGACTCATTACAATACACGGCTTGCGGAACTTCCAAGCCAATTGCCTGCGCAATAGGTGGAAGAAGTTTGCAGGCAAAGTAATGTTGGCCACTACAAAGTTATTCTCAGCAGCTAATTGTAAGAAACGCTCTGGTCTGGCATTGCTGTGTTCTGGTCCTTGACCTTCATAACCGTGAGGCAATAACATCACAATACCATTCATACGTTGCCACTTGCTTTCGCCAGCAGTGATGAATTGGTCAATCATAGTTTGGGCTCCATTGCTGAAATCGCCAAACTGAGCTTCCCAAATGGTTAAGGCATTTGGGTTTGCCATAGCATAGCCAAACTCAAAACCTAAAACACCATATTCAGATAGTAGGGAATTGTAAATTCTTAGCTTTTCCTGTCCCTCACCAATATGGTTTAAGGAGTTATATGGTTCGCTAGTAACAGAATCGTGGATTACTGCATGACGGTGGCTAAAAGTACCACGTTCCACATCCTGACCGCTAACCCTTACTATATTACCATCAGAAAGCATTGAACCGTAGGCTAATAACTCGGCACTTGCCCAGTTTAACACCTTGGTTTCGAAGAACATTTCTTGTCTGTCCTTTAATAACTTTTCTACCTGCTTAATAGGCTTAAAGTTCTCAGGGATAGTAGTTAATGCTTTACCAATCTTGTTTACCAATTCTTCTGAAATGGCAGTAACCGGACTTTGGTCAAAATCGGCACTGGTAGAACGGGTTAGGTTTCTCCATTCCACTTCCAAAGGCTGGTAGGCATACGGCAAAGGATGTTGCTTTACCATATTTAAACGGTCTTGCAATAGATTACGGAATTCCGAATCCATACGTTCTGCCAATTGGGCATCAACATCGCCGCGCTCAATCAATTGCTTATTGTAAACCTCCCTTGGGTTAGGGTGCTTAGCAATGATGTTGTAAAGTGTAGGTTGGGTAAATTTAGGCTCATCACTTTCATTGTGACCGTGTCTTCTGTAACACACCATATCAATAAAGATATCCTTATTGAAAGTTTGGCGGTATTCAGCAGCTAGTTGCACACAGAATATTACAGCTTCAGGATCATCGCCATTAACGTGTAATACAGGCGCATCAATAATCTTGGCAACATCTGTACAATATACCGATGAACGAGCATCGTCAAAATCAGTGGTGAAACCAACCTGGTTGTTAATTACAAAGTGAATAGTACCACCAGTATAATAGCCTTTCAAATCGGCCATTTGGGTAACTTCATATACAATACCTTGTCCTGCTACAGCTGCGTCGCCGTGGATAAGAATCGGTACAATTTTGCTGAAATCGCCATTGAATTGGCTATCACCTTTCGCACGTGTAAAGCCTTCAACAACTGGATTAACCGCTTCTAAGTGCGATGGGTTTGGACAAAGTTTCAAGTCAACCGCAATACCATCAGGCGTATGCATTTGACTACTAAAGCCCATGTGGTACTTTACGTCACCATCGCCCATGGTAAGGTCTGGCGTGGCATTACCTTCAAATTCATTGAAAATGTTTTCGTAGGTTTTGCCCATGATATTGGCAAGCACGTTCAAACGACCTCTGTGTGCCATACCAATTACAAATTCTTGTGCACCAAACTTGGCACAAGTATTAATAATGGCATCCATAGCAGGGATGGTAGTTTCACCACCCTCTAAAGAGAAACGCTTCTGACCAATATATTTGGTATGCAAGAAGTTTTCGAAAACTACTGCTTCATTCAGCTTCTTAAGAATACGCTTCTTATCCTCGGCCGATAGTTTGTAGTTCGTAAACCTACCTTCAATTTTATTCTTTAACCAAGATTGAATTTCTGGGTTACGGATATACATATACTCAAACCCAATAGGACCTTCGTATAAGTTTTTCAAGTGCGCTAGAATATCCTTTAAGCTTGAAGCAGGCATACCCAATTCCTTAGCTACCTCAAACTTAGTATCTAAATCGGCAGCAGAAAGACCGTGGTCAGTAATATCTAAAAGAGCCTTTCTGTTTTTACGTTCACGTACTGGGTTGGTTTTGCTTTGCAAGTGACCACGAGTACGATAAGCATATATCAGGTTGCGAACGGCTATTTCTTTTTCATTAACAGTAGTAGCTGGTGCGGCAGCACCTTTAGCAACACCTGCGCCTTCGCCATATTGGAGGGCAAGTTCAAAGCCTTGGAAAAACTTCTGCCAACTATCGTCAACCGAAGATGGGTTTGCTTTGTACTGTTGGTATAAATCGTCTATTGCTGCATTATGAGCATTAGATAAATAAGAGAACTGATCCATTAACTAAAGGTAAACAGTGAACTTGTTTAATATGGGCGAAAGGTAAAAGCAATACACGATATACAAAAACCGCATACCCGTTTAGGCAATTTTATTTGATAATCAATACGAAGTAAAAACACGCGTTTAACTAACAGAAAAGCTTATTTCTGCAACAAGGTTCGGAAAAATATGCATAATACCAAACATAATTCCGATTCACAGGAAATGAAATAAGATTCTATTATGCCATTATTACTTCTGGCAGACGTTCGTGTATCATTTCAACTACGGCTTTCACCCAAGTAGGACTCACGTTCAAGCTTTCTACCAATTGCCATTCTTCGCCGCCGTGCTCCATAAATACTTCTTTGTATTCTTCACCAATTTCTTCTGTGGTTTCAAGACAATCGGCAACAAAAGCAGGCGAGAAAACTAGTACTTTTTTCTTACCCTCCTTAGGAAGCTTCTTTACAATATCTTCAGTATAGGGCTTCACCCAAGGGTCGCTGCCTAATCTGCTTTGGAAGCAAACGGTGTACATTTCTTGTGGTATGCCTAATGCTGCAGCTAATGCCCTAGAAGTGGCAAAACATTGCGCTCGGTAACAAAGCTTATTGGCAGGACCTATACTGTCGCAACATGAACCTAGCTTACATACGCCGTAATCGTCGCCCTTTCTAATATGGCGTTCTGGCAAACCGTGGTAACTAAACAGAATATGATCCCACTGCTTTTCGTCTAAGTATTTCTTTCCTAAAACCGCAAAGGAATTGATAAACGATTTATGCTCCCAGAATTTATTGATGATGGTAATTTCTGGAATAGCCTGCCATTTACCAATAATATCCATCAATTCTTGCATTACGCTACCTGTGGTGGCGCTTGCGTATTGTGGGAATAATGGCATTACTAAAATATGACCAACGCCAGCATCGCGCATTTCGTTGAGAATTTTAGCCATACTAGGGTTTTGATAACGCATGGCTAGGCGTACCATATACTTATCGCCCATTGCCTTTTGCACTTCCTTTTCAAGGCCAAGTCCATAAACTTTTAGTGGACTACCTTCTGGCAGCCAAACCATTTTATAAGTCTTGGTACTTTTTGGGGCACGAAAGGGGGCAATAATTCCGTTAACTAACAAGAACCTTGGTAGAGCAGGAATATCTATTACTCTGCCATCCATTAAAAATTCTCTTAAATAACGGCGAACAGCCGGCACAGTATCGGCATCTGGTGTGCCAAGATTAACTAGAAGTATGCCAATTGGCGAATTTTGAGGTATCATACGAGCTATAAAACTACATAGTTCTTAACAACATTGCATAAGCAATGTTATAGTTCTAAGAAATCACTTAATTTGCATGCATACAGGTGTAAGCATCAACAGCTTTCTTATGAATTCAACAACTTTGTCGGCATCAGATAAAATGACGACCTCCGAAAATCTTGCAATGATAGACCAAGGTAGTGGCGAAGCCATCGTGTTTTTGCACGGCTACCCCATGAATAAGAGTATTTGGCAGCATTTTGCCAACGAATTACAGGATAGTTACCGTGTAATTTGTTTGGATTTGCCTGGCTTTGGCGAAAATCCAGCTATTGAATTACCCCTTACTGTTGGCGATATGGCCGAAGCAGTAAGTAAAACTTTAGATAATTTAGGCATTGAAAAATGTGTAATGGTGGGCCATAGTTTAGGTGGTTATGTAGCTTTAGGTTTCGGTGAAAAATATCCGAATAAATTGAATGGTTTAGTAATGTTCCATAGCACTGCCTTTGCCGATAGCCAAGAGAAAAAGCAAGGCCGTAATAAGTCTATTGATTTTGTGGAGCGTTACGGCGTTTCAGAATTTGTAGATGAGTTTATTTCGCCTTTGTTCTTTGAAGGACGCAAGCAAGAACTTAAGGATAGTGCAGAAACGGTAATGGCCATGGGCAGAGCTACCGCTAAAAGCACTGTTGTTGAGGTAATTAAGGCAATGCGTGATAGAAAAGACCGTACCAAGGTTTTAGAAAAAGCAAACTTCCCAGTGATGTACATTGTTGGACGGAACGATACTGCAGTTCAATTAAGCATTGCAAGTCCACAGTTTTGGATGGCGAAAAACGCAACTACCCATATTTTAGATGAAACTGGCCACATGGGTATGCTTGAACGCCCAAAAGAAACGCTTACGTTAATGCGCCAATTCTTACAAAGGGTATTTGCATAAGGAATTGATTTATATACCACAATAGGGGAGCCTAGAAGTGCGGCGCTGCGCGCCGCACTTCTAGGCTCCCCTATTGTGGCTCCCACTAGGCTAAAATATCCACCAGCTCGTGGTTAATGTAAAACACTTCCCTACCCACTTTTTTTTCTGATAGAATTTGGGCAGCCACCATTTCTTTAAAGTAGGCAGTTATGGTAGTTCTGGATTTAATTTGAAGAAAATCGGCAATTAAACTTGGTCTTATATAGGGCTGAGAAAATACCAACTCATTAATTTCTTTGGTGTACCATTTAATGCGCTCTTTGCCGTAAGCTAGGGTAGCCTCCATTTGTTTGATAATATTATTGATAAGCTCATTCGTAAGTTGAGCCGATTTTTCAGTAGCCTCCAACATGTATAGAACCCAGTTTTTCCACTGACCACGTTGGGTAACCGCCCCTAGGTGAAAATAATAATCGTCTTTATAGGCAACAATATACTTAGATAGGTATAAAGCAGGCTGCAAAAGCAGTCCTTTTTCTATCAGAAATAGTAGGTTTAGAATTCTCCCAGTGCGTCCGTTACCATCGTGAAAAGGGTGAATAGCTTCAAACTGATAATGAGCGACACACATTTTAATAAGAGGGTCAATAGGGTACTCTTCATCATTTTGCATGTACTCCAACAAATTGGCAATAAGCTTTTCAATGATAGCAGTGCCCCTTGGTGGTGTATATACTACTTCACCTGCCCTAAATTCACTTTGTCCTCTTTTGATTACGGTTTGTGAGGCATCTGAACGTATGCCTATGGTGGTGTTATCTTTTACAGCTCTAAAAATATCAATGATAGCATCCTTGTCAATTCTTCCCTTTTCTTTCAAATGGGCATAACCAGCCCACAGTGCCTCCCTGTAGCGCAATACTTCTTTGGTAGAGGTATTGGCTTTTGTTTCTTGTATGGTTTCAGATGCCGCCTTGTACAGCTCATCGTCGGTGGTGAAAATATTTTCAATGGCTGTTGATTCTTTCGCCTCTTGTAAAGCAATCGTATTCACCAACATGAGCGGATTTGGCAACCGCATAATGTTAATGTTCACCGTTGCCAACGCCCTAGATGCACTTACAAGCTTGTTCAATACCTCAATATCCTGATGGATAGGATCTTTGGTTGGCAATAAAGGTAAGTTGTTGTAGGGTTTATTGCGATCGTATGCCATTTTCTATACCTGTTCAATTTTATGTGCAATCCTGAACATATCACAAACTTACGTACAATTTTTGGACATAAAAAGCCTATATGTTCAAAACACGAGCGAAATTGGACATATACCCCAAACATGTTGAGTAATTGGACAGATTTTAACTATATGTTCAAAATATGAAGCAAATTGGACATATACCCCAAACGTGTTCAGTAATTGGACAGGTTTTAACTATGTGTTCAAAATATGAGGAAAATTGGACACATACCCCAAACGTGTTCAGTAATTGGACAGGTTTTAACTATGTGTTCAAAATATGAGGAAAATTGGACTGATACCCCAAACGTGTTCAGTAATTGGACAGGTTTTAACTATATGTTCAAAATATGAATAAAATTGGACAGATAACAAGTGAAGACTATTAGGCATCAGGCCTGAATTTTAGTTAGATATTTGCCATAACACCCTCAAACTACTATCTTGCCACTAACACATTATTTGATGGCACGTAATCCGAAACAAGCACCAATTGCAACAGACGCAGGCACTGAAGTTGAACAGTTAGATGGCGCCAAGGTTACGCCATTAATGAAGCAGTACCACGCCATAAAGGCAAAATACCCTGGGGCTTTACTGCTATTCAGAGTAGGTGATTTTTATGAAACCTTTGGCGACGATGCCGTTACCGCGGCAGGAATACTGCATATTACTCTCACCAAAAGAGCCAACGGCGCAGCAAGTGAAGTAGCCTTAGCTGGCTTCCCACACCACGCTTTAGATAACTACTTGCCTAAACTGGTAAAGGCTGGTCAGCGAGTGGCGATATGCGACCAATTAGAAGACCCTAAGTTTGCTCAAGGCATCGTAAAAAGAGGAGTTACAGAATTAGTAACACCAGGAGTAGTACTAAGTGATCACGTACTTGAAACCCGTAGAAACAATTTCTTGGCTGCAGTTCATTACAGCGGAACAGGCTACGGATTAGCGTTATTAGATTTAAGTACAGGCGAATTTTACGTCGCACAAGGCGCAGCAGATTACATAGAAAAACTACTTCAAAGCTTCCAAGCAAGTGAAGTATTGTACGCCAAACCACAAAAAGCACACTTCTTCGCCACCTTCGGCGATGGCTTTAATACCTTCGGTTTAGACGATTGGACTTTCCAATATGACTTTGCCCACGAAAAACTAACTACCCATTTCAATACCCTAAACCTAAAAGGTTTTGGTATTGCTGAACAACAACTAGGCATAGTAGCCGCTGGCGTTATCCTGCATTACTTAGCAGAAACTGAACATAAGCACCTTACTCATATTGCCAGTATCAGTCGGATTGAAGCCGACAGATATGTTTGGTTAGACCGCTTCACCATTCGCAATCTGGAATTGTTGCAACCTCAACAAGAGCAAGGGATACCCCTTCTTCAAATTCTGGACGAAACCCAAACCCCAATGGGGGCAAGGTTGTTGCGCAACTGGGTAGTACTTCCCCTTAAAGATGTAAACCATATCCAAGAACGCTTAGATATGGTAGAAGCCCTTCGGGTACAAACAGAATTGCAGTTTGAACTAAGGCAATACCTCAAACAAGTAGGCGATTTAGAACGTATCATTAGTAAAGTAGCCGCCCGCCGAATTAATCCTCGGGAAATGCTAGCGTTAAAGCGTGCGCTCAAGCAAATAGGACCCATAAAGGCACTATTAGAACAAAGCGGGAAAGAAGCACTCCGCAAAATAGCCGACCAGCTAAACCCTTGCAAACTGCTATTAGAAAAAATAGAGAATACCCTATTAGATGAAGTTCCTTTAAATGCCGCACAAGGCAATCTAATCAGAAGCGGCATTCACGCTGAACTAGATGAACTAAGAGGTATTAGCGGCACAGGCAAGGATTACTTATTGCAAATACAGCAAAGGGAAATAGAGCGAACAGGCATAAGCAGCCTCAAAATAAGCTATAACAAGGTTTTCGGCTATTACTTAGAAGTAACCAATTCTCACAAAGAAAAGGTACCTACCGACTGGATTAGGAAACAAACCCTTGTTAATGCCGAGCGCTACATTACCGAGGAACTTAAAAACTACGAAGAAAAAATCCTGAATGCGGAAGGCACCATCTTGCAAATAGAACAAACCTTGTATTTGCAGTTGGTCGATTTTGCCTTGGATTATATACAGCCTGTTCAGCTTACCAGCAGACATTTGGCAGTGCTTGATTGCCTAGCGGGTTTTGCTGCAATGGCCGATGTGCGTAACTATGTAATGCCAAAACTAAGCACTGGAACCGCCCTCAATATTGAAAACGGTAGGCACCCAGTAATTGAACAACAACTACCTCACGGTGAAGTATATGTACCTAACGACACGCTCTTAGATACAACCGACCAACAAATAATCATTATCACTGGTCCTAACATGGCAGGTAAAAGTGCCTTGCTAAGGCAAACAGCACTTATTGTGCTAATGGCTCAAATAGGCTGCTTTGTACCTGCTAAAGCTGCTGAAATTGGGATAGTAGATAAGATTTTCACCCGCGTTGGCGCATCTGATAACCTAAGTAAGGGCGAAAGTACCTTTATGGTGGAGATGACAGAAACCGCCTCTATCATCAATAACCTAAGCGAACGCAGCTTAATTTTGATGGATGAGATTGGCAGGGGTACAAGTACTTACGATGGTGTTTCTATTGCTTGGTCAATTGTAGAATACCTACATAACCACCCAAAATATAAGGCACGCACCCTTTTCGCCACCCATTACCACGAACTAAACGAGCTTGCCAAAGAACTACATAGAGTACGAAACTTTAATGTATCGGTAAAGCAGGTAGGTGGCAAAGTAGTTTTCTTGAGGAAGCTAAAAGCAGGTGGTAGCGAACATAGCTTCGGTATTCACGTAGCGCAAATGGCAGGTATGCCCAATGGGGTGGTGCTTCGTGCGAATGAAATCATGAAGCACTTAGAAAAAGAACATGGTGCCGCAACTCGTAAAGAAAAAGTAAAAGATATGCCAAAAGCTAACTACCAACTTAGCTTTTTTGAACCTATAAATCCTGCCCTACATAAGGCGCAGGAAATAATTAAGGGCTTAGATATTAACTCGCTTTCGCCAATGGAAGCCCTTATTAAGTTAAATGAAATTAAATTGCTCCTAGAAAAGGAAAACCTCCAAACTACCAAATAACTATGCCTTTAGTATTAGTACCTACTCCCATTGGTAATTTGGACGATATTACCTTGCGTGCCATAAAGGTGTTGCAAGATGCCGATGCAATTTTAGCAGAAGATACCCGCACAAGCGGCATTCTAATGAAGCATTTAGGCATTAGCAAACCCATGTTTGCCTATCACGCCCATAACGAGCACCAAGCACTTGGCGTAATAATGCACCGCTTAAAAGCTGGCGATAAACTAGCTTTAGTTACCGATGCAGGTACTCCTGGTATTTCCGACCCTGGATTTTTGGTAGTTCGTGAGGCTTTGAAAAATGGGTATTCTGTAGAAACTTTACCCGGCGCAACAGCATTTGTCCCTGCTTTGGTAAACAGTGGTTTGCCTTCCGATAGGTTTGTGTATGAAGGGTTTTTGCCTTTAAAAAAGGGCAGACAAACACGCTTTTTGCAACTCGCACAAGAAGAAAGAACGATAGTGCTTTATGAAAGTCCGCATAGGTTACTCAAAACCCTTGAACAATTAATTGAACACCTTGGGCCAGACCGTGAGGCTTGCGTAAGCCGAGAGCTTACCAAAATGTTTGAAGAAAACGCTCGCGGTACCCTTTCAGAAATACTTCTTCATTTTCAATCTAAAGCTATAAAAGGTGAAATTGTTATTTGCGTGGCAGGCTTGGCTCGATAGAATTCCCCTTTGGGCAGTATCAATTATTGGGGGCATCATGCTCTCAAGTGGGTGGTTGCATCCGCTGCTTACACCAGTTATTTTTCTGGCTTGGCAACCGTTTTTTACTTTAAAGAGAAGAATAGTTAAGGGAGTTGCCAAAAAGAGCACATACTTCCTCTATACCTACCTCATGCTTTTAGTTTGGAACCTGATAAGCACTTGGTGGATTTGGAACAGCACCATTGGCGGGATGATTGCCGCTAACATATGTAATGCCCTGCTTATGTACTTACCGCTTTGGTATTACAGAAAGTTCCCTACCACCAAAATTGGCAACCTTACCTTTGACAATCTCCTCCCTGCTTGGCTATTGTTTGAATACGTTCACATGCAATGGGACCTAAGCTGGAGCTGGCTTAACCTTGGTAATGTATTTGCCTTTACCCACCATTGGGTGCAGTGGTATAGTATAACTGGGGTTTTAGGTGGCACGCTTTGGGTGCTTGTAATTAACCTACTTATCAAGAATTTAGTAAACAAAGGCACTACTTGGTCAAGATATTGGCAGTTGGCGGCCTTTTGGGTATTGCCTATTATTGGTTCTATGGTCTATTTCTATGCACGAGATCCGCATCAAGGTACTGCCGCAGAAGTAGTGGTAGTTCAACCAAATGTAGATCCGTACAAAGAAAAGTTTGCCGATGCTGAAACAGCCATACCCGCTAGTGAACAAATCAAAAGGTTCATTGCTTTAAGTGAAGCTAAAATAACCGATAGTACCGTTTGGGTGCTCTGGCCAGAAACCTGTTTGCCCGATTTAATTGACGAGGCAAATGCAGAAATAGATCCTCAAATACAGCAAATAAGAACTTTTGTTAATAAATACCCACATATCAAACTACTTACGGGGAGTACAACTTACTTACTCTATCCTGAAAAGCAAACAAGAACAGCCCGCTTTAAAGAAGGGGTAGGCTATTATGATGTATTTAATACAGGTCTTTTATTTCAATCTGGTAAAAAAGTTGAAGTGTACCATAAAAGCAAGCTTGTTCCAGGGGTAGAGCAATTGCCTTATCCTGAGTTCTTTGGCTTGTTAGGTAGCCTGGCTATTGATTTAGGTGGCACAGCCGGCGGACTTGGCTCTCAACCAAACAGAACTGCTTTAGGCGAAATGCCCAATCGTATGGCACCAATCATCTGTTATGAATCGGTTTATGGAGGTTTTTGCTCTGGTTTTATGACTGATAATGCCCAAGTAATTGGCATTATCACTAACGATGGTTGGTGGGGAAACACGCCTGGCCATCAGCACCATTTGGCCTATGCACGTCTTAGGGCCATAGAATCGGGCAAAAGTATTGCGCGTTCTGCTAATACAGGTATTAGCGCATTCCTAAACCAACGTGGCGATATAGAACAACAACTAGGTTGGTGGCAAAAAGGGGCATTGGTAGGAAAGGTGTATTTGAATAGCAATAGAACTTTTTACAGCTATTTTAATGAGGCTTGGCTCGCCTATGCGCTTACCGTTTATTTGCTTGTGGCTTTTGCGTTAAATAAATGGGGCAACCGATAATCCAATAAATTTATACTTTCGTAAGTTTTGTATTAGTGCTTTACTAGCTTCTGTACTAGTAAGGCTTAAGCAAACGTTTTTTTAACCAACCGAATTTAGACCACTATCTATTATGATTTTACTTACCCTAATAGCGCACATATTGGCATTGGTAACTCCGAATTATTTACCAGCTGTAGAAACTAATAAGACCTTAACCATAGAACTTACTGGCATTAAACCTGCCGAAGGCAATATTTTATTAAGTCTTTACAAAAATGCCGAAGGCTTCCCAAGCGATACTAAGGCCGTTTATATGAGTAGCAAAACCAAGGTTAATGCAAATACCATCATTGTTACTTTAAATAATGTGCCCAATGGCACCTATGCCATTGCCTTTTTTCACGATGCCAATGCGAATGGAAAAATGGACAAAAACTTTGTAGGACTGCCTAAAGAGGGCTATGGGTTCAGTAACGATGCCATGGGTAAATTTGGTCCCCCCTCATTTAAAGACGCTTCCTTTACCTATACAGGTAAAGAAAAGGTAACCATGAAGGTGAAGTACTTGTAAGCCCTTAATCTTATTATAAATCCAGTCTTCAGTCCTAAGGTCCCAATGTTCAAATTTGTATTTAGGGAATTAGGTGTTGCGGTGTTACTTTGCACTTGTAATTCAACTTACCCTAAATCAAGAATTTATGATCAAAAGAATACTATTGCTTTTAAGCCTTTCTGTGGCTTTTTTTAGCTGTAATGACGATAACGACGACGTTAAAGGTACCCCTACTCCAACCCCATTACCAGATACCTGCTTGCTATCAAGTTTAAATACAGGTATACCAGCAAGTTCAATTAATCTTGTTTACGATTCTGTAACCTACTTGCCTATTTCTGGAAACATTGGCACTTCTTCAAGGATTACTTACGAATACAACAACACAAATTACAAGTTAATCTCTCAGTCAACTCAAGGAGGTACCGATACAACTTCAATAATCAATATAACTGTTGATGCAGATAAAAAGGCACTTGTATTAAGCGCTAAAACACTAAACCAAGGCAATATCTTTGTTTATAGTACACAAACCCTAAGCTATAACCCTGATAAGACCTTAAAAGGTATCTCAACTTTCTCATACAGAAAGAGTGTACTTGGTGGCGCTCCTTTAGATAGCAGCTATAGCGAGGAGAAAATTTACTGGACTAACGGAAACCTAACTACCGATTCAGTTTTCACCATCTTGGATAAAGGCACGCCGCAAGAAACTAAAGTGCTTTCATTCATTAGAAGATGGGAGTTTGGTACTCAGGTAGATATTAAGGGAGTTTCTGAGTGGTTAATCAATACTACTTACATTGCAAAGCTGTTTGGCGAGCGTTCTAAGAACTTAGCCACTAAGATTATTACCCAAACGCCTACTGGCTCCACGACAGAAGTAAGGTTAAGCTTTTTGCTGAATGCTAATAAATGGCCTACTAATGTTACCCTTTCAGGAGCGCAAACTGGTGGTGCAGCTTATTCGTATACTTGCTACAAGCGTAAATAAAACTTGCCCTAACCCACAAAGAAAAATCCTCCTGAATAAGGAGGATTTTCTTCCATTTTCACCTACCACAATAGTACCTTATAATCTTACTCAACCATAAGATAAGTACTATTAATTTTTTGCTCTTTTTTGAGCTATTATTTGTTATTATTCTTACCTAACCCAGTGGCTTAGCTTCAGTTGTTGTAGCTTTTAGGCTTACAATACCTTCACCTTGCATGGCAAAGGTAAAACAGGAAATCTGAACAAACAAGAAACACCACACAAAAATTTTTATTAAAGTTTTAAAGACAGAATATTATTCTGTATTTAAGATAATATCAAAATTTTAGAGAGATAGCCTTAAACTCTTTCTGCTTTTAAGTAGGCGTTTATTAACTCAGTTGCTATTGAGTTATACGTTGTTCCCACATTATTAATATGGTTAAGCATAAATACCGACTCGGTATTATTTCCACCGACACTAGTAAGCTGAACTGCTATATTATCGGTAGCATGTAAAAATGGTTTTTCACCATAAAAAGTAAGTACATACCTAGCATTCAGCAACTGCGCAATAGAGGTACCAATGGCACAATTACCGTTCTGCACTACAGTTACAGGAGCAAAGGTTACACCCTTGGGCTCTAGTTTTTTCCTAAAGGTTTGAAGTAGGTTTATGCTATGGTTATGAATGGCACTCGCATTCAAATAATCGGTAACTACCAAGGCAATATCTGAAGGGGTAGCACCTAAATCTGCCAAATAGTCTCTGCTTTCAGTATGTAGTTGCTTCCCTAGGTTAGGATTTGCTAGCATACGGTCCTTTGATTCGGCTTTGCTAAAAAGCTCTAAGCCATCCCAACCAGCAGTATGTAAATCAGATTCAATTTTATTGAAAACCAATGGCTGATACACTCTTTCCCAATAAACATTGTTAATAAGTGCCACCGGTAAATTAGGCAAGTGGTTCCCGTTGTTCAAACCATTTTTTACAATGATTCTAGAAACGTGGTGTTGCCTTAGTATGGCCCAATTATCAGCTTGCCTATTCACAATATTCGGGAGGTATCAGTAGGAGTTAATAAGGCTTTCCAAACGCCATAACTCTTGTGCTTTCATAGCCAATACATAACCCAATACGCTAGTCTATTGTTTTTACAATAAACTCAAAAGGCAAAAAAAAACCGCCTAGCCATGGAATTTGCTAGTCGGTATCACAGATTCAATCTGGATTTACAGGTTTATGAATTAACGAATTTTAAATTTAAGGAAGATGTTGACCGACTATAAATCGTCGTCTTCATCATCTTCTTCTAATTCTTCTTCGTCAAATTCATCGAAATCAGCGTCTTCGAATTCCTCGTCAAGGTCAAGTTCATCGAATTCTTCCAAATCGTCCAGATCGTCTTCGTCTAAACCTTCTTCGGCGTCGAAGTCGTCATCCTCATCAGCTAAATCGTCATCTTCGTCGATGCCCATATTTAGCTTTAGTTCTTCAAGTTCCTCAAGTTGGAAAGCCATATTGAACAGCAATTAAATAGTGATACGGTGTGGTTGAGTGTTTTATTAAGCAATGCAAAGGTAGTGTTTGCTTTCTAAGCCAAAAATAGGCTTTAAATAAAGATACACGCCTTTTTTCTGAAAATAATCTTAATTCTGAAGGTCGGCTATGCAGCTAATTTCAACGTTTGCACCCTTAGGTAAAGCTACAACTTGCACAGTTTCACGAGCTGGCGCCAAAGTACCGCTAAAATATTCGCCATAAATAGCATTCACCTTTTCGAAATTACCTAGGTCAGTCAAGAAGATGGTAGTTTTAACAATAGCACCAAAATTCACCCCGGCAGCCTCTAAAATAGCGCCCATGTTTTTCATTACTTGGTGGGTTTCTGCTTCAATGGTATCTTGTACCATAGTGCCAGTTGCAGCATTTAAAGCAATTTGACCGCTTACAAATACCAAACCGTTGGCCTTAATTGCATGGCTGTAAGGACCTATTGGTTGTGGTGCGCCTGCGGCAAGAACTAAATCTTTCATATTAGATGTATTGGTTTTAGGTGTTAGCGACTACAAGTAAAGGCTGTTCTAGCAACTTTTACAAGTACATACAAGTTTTTAATTCATATTTGTGCAAATAAACTGAAATAGCCATTAATGAGTAGCGAAACAATCATATTCTCTATGGCGGGGGTAAACAAAATTATCCCCCCCAAAAAGCAGATTCTTAAAAATATATACCTCAGCTTCTTTTACGGAGCCAAGATAGGTGTTCTAGGCTTAAATGGTGCTGGTAAAAGTACAGTTTTACGCATTATTGCTGGCGTAGATAAAGATTACCAAGGCGAAGTAGTTTGGAGCCCAGGCTACACAGTAGGTTATTTAGAGCAAGAGCCTAAATTAGACCCTAACAAAACAGTACGCGAAGTAGTTGAAGAAGGCGTTCAGCATATTGTTGATTTGTTGAAAGAGTTCGACGAAATCAACGAAAAATTTGCCGAACCAATGGACGATGATGAGATGAATAAACTCATTGAACGCCAAGGGGACGTGCAAGAAAAGCTAGATCACCTTAACGCTTGGGAACTTGACAGCCGTTTAGAGCGTGCTATGGATGCTTTGCGTTGCCCAGAATCAGATACTTCTATATCGGTTCTTAGTGGTGGAGAAAAGCGTAGAGTAGCCCTTTGTCGTCTGTTATTACAAGAACCAGATGTATTGTTGTTAGATGAACCTACTAACCACTTAGATGCCGAAAGCGTGCATTGGTTAGAGCAATACTTAAATCAATATAAGGGTACTGTAATTGCAGTAACCCACGATAGGTATTTCCTAGATAACGTAGCTGGTTGGATTCTGGAACTTGACCGTGGCGAAGGTATTCCGTGGAAAGGAAATTACAGCAGCTGGTTAGATCAGAAAGCGAAGCGTTTAGCACAGGAAGAAAAATCTGAAACTAAGCGTATGAAAACCCTTGAGCGCGAGCTTGAGTGGGTACGCATGGCACCAAAAGCAAGACAAGCCAAGAGCAAAGCCCGTTTGGCCAACTACGATAAAATGTTGGGCGAAGAAGGCAGACAGCGTGAAGAAAAGCTGGAACTATTTATCCCTCCGGGCCCAAGATTAGGTACAAAAGTTATTGAAGCAGAAGGCGTAAGTAAAGCCTTTGGCGATAAGGTACTTTATGAAAACCTTACTTTTAGCTTACCGCAAGGTGGTATTGTAGGTATTATCGGACCTAATGGTGCTGGTAAAACCACCCTATTCAAATTGATTACTGGTCAGTTAGAGGCTGATAATGGTACTTTTACTGTAGGCGAAACCGTGAAAATTACCTACGTAGATCAGGAACATACTGCCTTACAAGCCGAGAAAACCATCTATGAACTACTTAGCGGTGGTACAGATTTAATGATGCTCGGTGGCAAGCAGGTAAACTCTCGTGCTTATGTAAGTCGCTACAACTTTAATGGTGCAGACCAGGAAAAGAAAATTGGCAACCTAAGTGGCGGCGAACGCAACCGTGTTCACCTTGCCTTAGCCTTGAAAGATGGTGGTAACCTATTACTACTAGATGAACCAACTAACGATTTGGATGTAAATACACTTCGTGCCTTGGAAGAAGCTTTAGAAAACTTTGGAGGTTGCGCCGTAGTAATTAGTCACGACCGTTGGTTCTTAGATAGAATTGCTACCCACATATTGGCATTTGAAGGCGATAGCCAAGTTTATTTCTTTGAAGGTAACTATTCAGATTATGAAGAAAACCGCAAGAAACGCTTGGGCGATGAAACCCCAACGCGTATCAAATTCAAAAAAATAGTTTAATTTTATACTGCTAACTACTCCCGCAACCGTGAAAATAATCTGGATAATTAGTTTCTTAATGGGCAGCACTGCGTTGTTTGCCCAAAATTTGCCGCCAAAGCCTAGTCTTTTTCCATTTCTGAAAAAGCCTTCGCCTACTTACATTAAAAGCCAAAAACAGGTACTAGATAAGTTCAATTCAGATTCCTTGAATTATTCCTATCAGATTTCGTACTTCTTTCCTGAGCAAAATGTAAAGTTAGTAGTGGCATCTAGCTTAGAATCTGAACTTACCGGACTTACCATTTTCAAAAATGGCACGGTTGTGGGAAACCAAACCTATAAGTTTTTAAGCCAAAATATTGATTGTCCGGAATTTGCCGAAGCTGCCGATTTGAATGGCGATGGTAATATGGACTATATTGTTAGGCTAAAAAACCACAACGGTAGCGAACTTGCCCAGCAAGTACATACCAACTTCTATATTATTCAGAAGCCGGAAAGGAATACCTTCTTTGTAAGCATTGTAGGTTCGTTCTTCCCTTGGAAAGAGTACGACTTGAATGCCGATGGTAAATACGAAGCTATTAATGTTGACTTAGTTGGCATTGCAGGTAAAAATGCTTTCAACCTTAATGTATTCTCCTTCAATCCAGAGAAAAATAATTGGACCAACGTAGGTAAAGAATTAGGCTACCCTAAATTCTTTAAATACACCCCAGAAAAGGGAGTTTGGCCTGTTAAAAAGCAAAAAGTAAGGAAAGCTACTGTACCATTTTACCGAACTACTTTGCCATTTGTTAGCTTCAGAGAAAAATAATAATTGTAAATCAGAAGCTTAATCAAGATTTTTGCCCCTTAATCAATTTGCCATAAGGCATTCTGAATGCAGCAACTACAAGAATTTAAACAACTCATAAACGGTTCGCCCTTAAAAGTTGTAATTACTACGCACCATAAGCCCGATGCCGATGCCTTGGGCTCGTCTTTGGCATTATACAATTATTTAATAGCTAAAGGTCACGATGCCAAGGTGATAGCCCCTACAGATTATCCGCGTTTTCTGAATTGGATGAAAGGGCAAGCCGATGTTTTGGTGTTTAACGAAGAAAAACAAACAGCACATTGCACTGCTTTAATAGCTGAAGCCGATCTTATTTGCTGTCTTGATTTTAGTGCCCTTTCTAGAATAAATGAAATGGGCCCATTTGTGGCTGAAAGTAAGGCAGTTAAACTACTGGTTGACCATCACTTAAATCCTGAAAACTTTGCTCAGTACGAGCTTTGGGATAGTAAAGCAGCAGCGACTTGCGAACTAATTTACGACCTTATAGTAATGCTTGGCGATGAAGCCCTCATTGATAAGGAAATTGCGGAATGCATTTATGCAGGCATTATGACCGATACGGGTAGCTTTAGGCACCCTGTAACTTCTGCCAAAGTACACAGGACTATTGCTGGGCTTATTGAGCGCGGTGCCGATAATAGCCGCGTACATAAACTAGTTTACGATAATAATAACGAAGCTAGGCTTAGGATGCTAGGCTATATATTGCTTAATCGTCTTGTTGTACTAAAGGAATACGCCACCGCCTACATTGCCATTACTAAAGATGAGTTAAAGGAGTTTAATTCAATGACTGGCGATACCGAAGGCTTTGTAAACTATGCCCTTTCAATTGAAGGAATAGTTTTAGCAGCGTTAATTATAGATAGAACAGAAGCCGTTAAAATATCGTTCAGAAGTACAGGCAGCTTTTCAGTAAATAAATTTGCACGAAACCACTTTAACGGTGGCGGACACGAAAACGCTAGCGGAGGCCGTTCAGACCTTAGTTTAGATGAAACAGTAGCCAAGTTTTTGGCATTATTACCTACCTACCAAGAAGAACTTTTACACGTAAGCGAGCAGCTAAACAATTAATGCTTGCCACATTGCTCTTATGAAAAAGATTACTCTATTATTGTTTGCAGTTGCCTTATCGGTACAAGTAATGGCGCAAACTCAGCCTGCGAAAAAAGCAGGACCAGCAAAGGCTAAAACCTCAACTACAAAAGGTAAAGCCACCAAAGGTGCTCCTGCTACTAAACCTAGCAAACCACTACCTTATAAAAACATAAGCACTTTGCCTGGCTTTGGTGTGTATAAAGTAGTTGAAGGTACTGGCGAACAAATTGTGGCTGGTAGCAATGCCGAAATACACATGGATATTGTGAACTACAAAGACTCTTTGTTAGGCAGCAGCCGTCAAATGGGTAAGCCTTTTTCATTCAAAGTTAATCCTGCTAAATCGGCCTATGCATTAGAAAATGCATTGCTCATGATGCGTGTGGGCGATAGTGCACTTGTAAAAATTAGCTCAGATAAGTATTTCGCAGAAAATGGCGGAGAACAAAACCGTCCTCCTTTTATTCCAAAAGGAACCGATATTACCTACAAAGTAAAAATTTACTCAATTGTTGATATGAACAAACTAGCCAAAGAAAACGAAGCTAAAGTTGAAGCCTTTATCAATGAGCGTAAGCTTACTACTACCAAGTACGATAACGGTTTAAGAGTAGCTATCTTAAGAGAAGGTACTGGCGAATTCCCTAAAAATGGCGATAACGTAACAGTTCACTACCGCGGTACACTATTAGATGGCACTCCGTTCGATGCTTCTTACGATAGAAACCAGCCTTTCACCTTTAAAGTAGGTAGCCGTCAAGTGATTATGGGATGGGAAGAAGGTATCCCTAAGATTAAAGTAGGTGGCAAGGGTATTCTTATCATCCCTTCAGAATTAGGCTATGGCGAACGTGGCGCAGGTGGTAGCATCCCTCCAAACGCAACTTTGGTATTTGAAGTAGAAGTACTAGAAACCAAACCTGCCGATAAATAAGCCCTATTCAAGTTTTCAAAACCGTAATTTAAGTTCAGTAAATTCTATAACTATGTATAAATCAATAACCCTAGGTCTTGTTGTTTCCCTAGGTTTGCTTACTGCCTGTAACAAAGAAGGCAGTATGGAAAAATTAAAGTCAGGTTCAGAGTACAAAATTGTTGAAACTAAAGGCAACCCAAAGGCCGATACTTCAAAGTTTGTTGAGTTCCACCTTTCTATGTTCAATGAGAAAGACAGCCTTTTAGGTAGTTCGTTCAAGATGCAAAACGGCAAGCCGTTTTCTATGAAGGTGCCTGCTGCTCCTCAAAAGTTTTCTATTGAAGAAGCACTTACGCTAATGGGCGAAGGCGATAGCTTACAATTATTTGTGCCTACCGATAGTATTTTCAAAGGATTTATGGAAACCCAGCGTCCTGAGTTTTTACCTAAAGGCACAAAGCTAAAGTTCCATTTCCGTATGCTTAAGGTTACAACCTTGGCTGAAATCAATAAGAAGCACGAAGCCGAAATTGATGAATACGCTAAGAAAAAGAACTTGGCTGTAACTAAAACTGCTTCAGGTTTACGCTATATTGTAACCAAGCCTCATACAGGTGAATTATTGAAAGATGGCGATTCTGTTGCGGTACACTATACTGGTAAATTATTGAACGACGAACCATTTGATAGTAGTCTTCCTAAAGGTGCTCCATTCGAACTAGTGGTTTCAGAAACTCCTGTAATTGCAGCGTGGCCAGAGGCTTTAAAGCTAACTGGTATGGGTGGCAAAATCACAATTCTAGTACCTTATTACCTAGGTTATGGCGATAGACCAAGTGGTCCTATTCCTGCCTTCGGCGCTATGGTATTTGATATGGAAATTATGAAAGTAAAGGCTAATGCCGCTAAACCTGCTACTCAGTCTTCAAATAAGCAAGCAGCTGAGGCAGCGGTAACTGAGATTAAGTAATATCTATTAGTTCCTTATCAGAAAGCCCTTAGAACAAAGTTCTAAGGGCTTTTTAGTTGAATATCGTGTAGGTTAACCTCTAATTAGTTAGCCTTAGTTCTATCGTAATTAGCAACAGAGTCCATCATAACTAAACACTTTTCATAGTCTGCTGCTATTTCACCTTTCATCAAATTCGCCATTAGGTTCATTGGAGGTTTGCTAACAATTTCCATTCGCAAAGTTACTTTAACACCACCGCTTACTGGTTCAAAAGTAGCAGCACAAGCATTCGGGTTCCAATCGGCAATTTGTGTTGTATAGTACACAGCCTTATTATGCTCAATACTATCAATGGTTACTGTACCAGTTTCGTTTATAGCGCCATCCCATTTATAAAAGGCACCTTTACCAACTGGGTTTTTGCTATAAACAAGTTTCTGTCCAGGGTCTAAGGCATGCCAATAACTCCAGCGTTCCCAATTACGGAGGTCGTTTACATATTTATATACCACTTCCGGCTCTGCGGCAATTACCATATCACGTTCAACTTTAATTGTGGTAGGTAATAAAAAGCTCAGTACGAGCAAAAAGGCAATAATTGCACCTAAGGCAATGCCTAATTTCTTTAAAAATTTCATCTTGAATAGGTTAGGTTAAAACAACTTTGGGCAAATATTGAAACTTTAAGCTAAATGCGCAATAACGGTTTCTCCGCCCACCGATTTTTGGTTTAACTCACAAGTTATTTTGGTACCCAATGGTAAGAAAATATCAACCCTTGAACCAAACTTAATAAAGCCAAACTCCTGACCTTGTTCTACTTGAACACCTTCTTTAATATACCAGCAAATACGCTTAGCTAGCGCTCCTGCAATTTGGCGGAAAAGCACTTCTTGCCCATCGGCCCTACGAATTACAGTAGTAGTACGCTCATTTTCTGTACTACTTTTTGGATGCCAAGCTACTAAGAACTTGCCTGGATGGTAGCGAAAATACTTTACTACGCCGCTAATTGGGTTAAGATTATTGTGTACATTAATAGGACTCATAAAAATGCTTATTTGTATGCGCCTATCTTTAAAATACTCGGTTTCTTCGGTTTCTTCAATTACAACTATTTTACCATCGGCAGGAGCAATAATATGAAGCGGGTTTTTAACAATGTTCTTCTTAGGGATGCGGAAAAACTGAAGGAAAACAAGAAAAATAAATAACTCAAAACCACCAACACCTAAGGCTACTCCAGGGTAATTAGGCAATAACAAGGTAAGCCCTGCAAAAATAAGTGAAAACAAGGCGGCAGATAGTAGTAATAGTTTTTTGCCTTCTTTATGAATACGATACATCGGGGGTAGGGTTCTAAATTGGTATGCAAACTTCGGTTAAAAATGCCTTAATCAAAAGTTAAGGGTTAAAAAGGCAGGTATTAACGCCTAAAAACATGATTAAAGAAGCTTTTCTAAAAAAAATCTTTGTTCTAACATGAAAATTTTGAGTTTAAAAATGTGGCTTACAGCGCTAAATTTGAAGTTTACCCTTTAAAACCAACGTTTAGGCTTGCAAAAATTTATATGCCCCAAAAAATATTCGGTTGTTTTTAAAAAAAACATTACTTTTGGATTGTTATTAGTCTTATCACCTACAAATGAAAAAATACCTACTCTCTCTGGGCACATTAGCCCTATTAGCTTTCTCTTCTTGTGGAAGTGATGAAGCTGCTGCTCCTGCTGCTTCAGAATTAGATATTGCAACTCCAGTTCAGAACCTTATGGTTGCTGAAGTTACTGCTACTTGGTGCGGACCATGTGGTCAGTGGGGTAAAGGCCTTATTGCAGAGGTTGCTGAAATGTATGGTAAGCGCTCTGTTAAGGTTTCTTTCAATTCTTCGTCTCAAGGCGATGCGTTATTCGTTCAGGATGCCCTTGCATTTGCTGATTATATCGCCATCACTGGCTACCCAACTCAAGCAATTAACCTGAAGCGTGTAGTACAAACTTTCCCTGCTTCAATTACTGTATTAAAGCAAAAGGTTGTAGATTTAGCAGAAGTTGAAGCAGCAAGAGCTCCTGAAGCTGTTGTAGGTTTATCTTTCGCTGAAACTTCAGCTGGTTCTGGTGAATACACAATCAAAACCAAGACTAAGTTCATAAAAGATATGCCTGAAGGTAAGTACCACGTAGGTGTATTTATTATTCAAGATAACATCATTGAAGCTCAAAATGGTGCTTCTGCTTCTTTTGAACACACTGGTTTATTCCGTAAAACTGCTTCAAATGAAGATGGTACTAAGTCTCCATGGGGTACTGAAATAGCTACTACAGAAGCTAAAGCTGGTGCTACTTTCGAGAAAACCTTTACTGTAACAGCTCCAACTACAACTGGTAAGTTGGCTTGGGTAAAAGCTAACATGAAGGCTGTAGCAGTAATTTACAAAATGAATTCTTCAGGTAGCCGTCCTGAAATGGTTGTTAACTGTAACATGGTTAAGGCTAAGTTATAATTCATTATTGAATTAACTAAAAATCCCCTTGCTCAACGGCAAGGGGATTTTTTATGCCCTATTTTGAAGATTTTAGCTTGGAGTAAATTGACCATCAGTTCTTCATATTCTAATTAATTTTACTTGATCAATTTATGCCTTAACTAAATATGCCTAACCCAAGAATTTATACATTAACCCTAGCTAGTGTTTATCCTCACTACATTACCAAAGCCGAGAAGAAAGGTAGAACAAAGGAAGAGGTTGATGCAATCATTTTTTGGCTCACAGGCTACGACAAAGAAGGTCTTGCCAATCAAGTAGCAAGTAATACAACCTTCGAAGTATTCTTTAACGAGGCACCTGCTTATCACCCAAACGCTGAAAAAATCGCTGGTCTTATCTGCGGCTATAGAGTGGAAGAATTAACCGACCCACTTGAAAGGAAAATACGCCAACTAGAAAAGTTGATAGATGAACTTGCCAAAGGCAAATCAATAGAAAAGATACTTAGAGCCTAATCTTAATTGAATACAAATAGAAAAAGGGCAGCCAATGGGCTGCCCTCTTTTCATTAATAGTAACAGATGATAACTAAATTTATTTTTTGATGAAGCGTAGGGTGCTGCTCTTGCCTTCGCTATCAGCTAGTTTAATGGTATATATACCAGACGATAGGTTAGCCACTGGTAAATTGATTACCTGAGCACCACTTAAGCTACCCAATACATTATTGCTAACTACTTTACCAGTAGCATCAATGATGGTCGCGGTAAGGTTAGCATCGGCAACTAGTTCTAAACCAATACTTAAGTTGTTGCCATTTACCGGATTAGGAAAAAGGCTTACTTTGCCATTTGTAGCTAAAGCAGGAGCAATAGAGTTAACAACAGGTAAAGGAGTTACATCGCCATTGTTAGCTACAGCTAATAATGTGAATGGCTTATTGGCTTGGTTACCTTCTGCATTGAAGAAACCACTTGCTACAACTACAATACCTGCACCACGTAGTCCATTTAAAGGAGCTGTGAATATAAGGTTACGTACTGGCTCTAAATAGAAGCTAATTGGAGCCGCTTGCAAACGTAAGTAAGGGGTAGTTGAACCAAAACCTATGGTATCTGGCAATACAGCAGTACCTGAAGGAGATAAGTTTAATCCTACTTGAGGTGCATCGGTAACACCGTGAGCAACTGCTAGTTGTACGCTATCGCCAGGGGTAGTTTCAATGGCTGGGCTAATCACTGTTAAACGGAATGCAGTGCTTCTGTTATTTGGGTTAGCTCTGTAAGTAGCAGGAGCAAGTAAACCATTCGCAATTACTACTGCACGCTGACCAGGATTTAAGTTAAATACCTGAGTTAATACTGCATCGGCAGCCGAAGTGCTGTTTTTAGGAGCAATAGCTACACTTGCATTTACCGTTGATGGGAAGTTGATAAATGGAGTTGCGCCACGGTATGGGAAGTTGTTCAATAGAATGCTTCCATTCAAATAAATATCAACTGAATCGGCCAAGGCATCAGCTGAATTGTGAATAACTTGAACTCTTGCAGGAGCTGGAGCATCGGTAGTTGGCAAAGCAACTACATCGCCGTTTGGCAAAATAGCCACTAAACCGAAAGCAGTACTTCCAGAACCACCTAAAATACCACTTGCCGCTACTGTGAATGAGTTGCGAGGTAAGGTTGAAAGTGGTGCAGTGTAAGAAGCTACAACGGTGCTGCTATTTCTGTCTAATACATCAACAATTACATCAGATGCAGGTACTGTGAAATAGTTAGTTATTGCACGGTAAGGAGCATTATCAACAATAGTTCCTAAACCACGTACACGCACATCAACAGTTGGGGCGTTAGGGCTATCGTGAATTACACGGAATTGGGTTTCGTTAGCGGTTGAAGCACCAGCCCAGCTTTCGTTTGTATTTACAACAGGTACTAATGAAAAACGGTTGTTAATGCCATCTGGGTTAGCAGTATTTAATGATACATAACCACTTGCAAAAACTTGATAGCTACGTCCGTTTTCTAATGTAAAACGCTGACGGTAAACTTCGTTAATGGTATCCCTTGCATCTGCAGCAGTGATAGTTACATCAAAAGCACCTTCAGGAGCATTTACATAACCAGATGCTGTACGGAATGCCACACCATTTAATACTCTTGTGTTGTTTACCCATACTGCAACTGAAGCCGCCGCAGGGTCTGGTGAGTTATGCACCACTTGAATACGTGGGGCAGAAGTAGAAGCAGGAATTAATAAAGTACGACCGCTGCGAGTTACCGCCATTAACTGGAAAGCAGGTTGACCAACAGTTGGTGTTAAATAACCACTAGCGAAAACCACCAAGGCAGAATCGGCAAAGCCAGAAAGGTCGGCGCTAAAGTTGGCAACACGAGTAGCACCATCTGCAGTAGCAACGGCTAAAGTGTAGGCAGCATTAGGCACACCTAAGTAGGCACCATCAGTTGATTGACCAAAAGCAATGTTGTTCACTAAGGTGCCAACACCTAAAGCTTGAACATCTACAGTTGGGGCATCAGGAGCACCGTGGAATACCGATACACCTACCTGACCACCAGTAAAGCTTTCTCTGCCACCAGCAACTGAAAGTCTGAATGCAGTGTTAAGGTTATCAGGATTGGTATTGGTAGCAGTAACTTGACCTTGGGCAGCTACAATTAAAGTAGCATTATTTGGTAAGTTTAGCGTTTGCCTGAAAAGTGGGTTAGCTGTATCCTGACTATTTGAAGGCTTAATTCTGATGGTTAAATCAGTACCTGAAGGCAAGGTTAAAAATGGAGTGGCTGTTCTAAAAGCGAAGTTATCTAGTGTAAGTTGATTATTTACCCAAACATCTACCACGGCAGCGGCAGGATCTGGGCAATTGTGTACAATTTGCACTCTGGCAGTTTGAGCATTTGCGGCTTGTGTGAAAGCCAATGCAGTTAATGCTGCAAATGCCGTTCGGATTGAACTTGTAATTCTCATAATACGGTTTTTTTTAGGAGTTTACTGTTTAGGTTTTGTGCTTGGACACTAAACATTAATTTAGTTACCAACCATAGTACACAACATAAACAACGATGGTTGTATTTTTTGTTTAATTTTTTAAATAATTTCTTAAACAAAACTCCGCCGTATATATGTAGAGAATAGATGAAAAAAAAATATTTTTTTATCTCAGGCAACGCTTTTAAAAGTTCTTCTGTCTTAGTTTTGTACCCTTATCCCGATGGATAGCTACACCTTCGCTATGATAAAAATACAATTGTTTAACGTTATGATAATGAGGACCATAAGCATTATTTTGCTTGTGGCATTCTTGTTTTCTGGCTGCGACATTGTAGAAAAGGACCCAATACCAGCAAAGTTGGTCCGTAATGTACTTCACCGAGATAATTACCAAGTGCCTCAAAACGGTGCATTTGAAATAGATGTTTTAGCTAACGATACCATTAAAGGTGCCTTTACTCTGAAAATGGGTACCCCAATATTAGGTAAGGTAAAACATACTCAAGGCTTCAAATACAGTTATGAGCCAGCTCCAGGCTACGTTGGTACCGATACTGTAAAGTATGAAGTGGTAATTGATGGGGTAAGCTTAAAATCTGAAGCCGTTATTGCTGTGCAGAGAAACTGTCAAGTTACTGCAGTAACCGACACTATTCTTGTTAACGAAGGTGGTAAAGTTACCTTTGATCCTTTGGCTAACGATATTCATTGCAGTAGCACCTTAACAGCTACTTATGGCAATTATTCGGAAAATGGGCTATCGGTAATTGCATTACCTAATGGGCATTTGCAAGTAACAGTAGCTAATGGCTATTTCGCAACTAAGTCTGTTACCTATACCATCTGTAATAACTACAATGAGTGTACTACGGGTACTATTGTTTTCAAAGTAATTCCGAACCAAGCGTGCGCATCTACTTTAAGAGCAAATTCTGATACCTATACAACCGATGTGAACAGCCCGCTGTTGTTGCCATACGATAGATTGCTCCTAAACGATAGTTATTGCCTGAACGACATTGCCGATACGGAAATTGAAATCATAGGTAATACTCAATTCGGCACCCTAAGAAAATTCGCTAACTATTTCATATACACGCCCAATGTTTCTTTTCCAATAGCAGCAGAGCGTTTAGAATATAAGATAAGAAGTAAGCGTTTCCCTAGTATTACCTCTACTGCCACGCTAAATATAAGCGTACAGTAAAACATAAGTACCTCCCCCCTTCTCCGAAATATTCCGAAAGGAATAGCATTACTCCTTCAATTTTAGATTGATGCAAATAGCCCGAAGCATTGCACTTTGTGGCCATTTAAGTAAAAGTACAACTCGTATATCCACTGTTTACTCACAAGAAATTGAAGCTTACCGAAGCCGAGATTATTGAAGGATGCTTGAAGCAGAAGCCTGCTGCGCAAGAGGCACTATACAAATTGTATAGTGCACGCTTACTTGCGATTTGCACGCGATATGCACACACGAGTTTTGAAGCTGAAGATATTTTTCAGGAAGCTTTTATTAAAGTGTTTAAGAATATTGACCAGTATAAAGGTCAGGGTTCGTTTGAAGGTTGGTTAAAGCATATTTTCGTAAATACTGCCATTAACCACTTTCATAAATCTAAAAAACACAATAATCATCAAGACCCTGAAGACTATGCCGATACCGTTACCAGCGATACCGATATCATAGGCTCTATTAGTGCCGATGAATTGACTACCGTAATTAGTAAATTGCCAGAAGGCTACAGAATGGTTTTTAACTTGTATGTAGTAGAAGGCTTCAATCATAAAGAAATTGCCGACATGCTTGGTATATCTGAAGGCACTAGCAAGTCTCAGTATGCAAAAGCAAAGGCTTACCTCAAAAAACTGTTAACTCAACTGCGATACCCGCATTATGCAGATGAATGACAACTTCGAAAACCAGATTCGTAGAAAGCTAGAAGGCTATTCTACCGAACCTCCTGCCCACCTATGGGCAAATATTCAGGCTGGCATAGCCTCCGAAGAACGCAAGCGCAAGCCTTTCGTTATTTGGTGGTTGCCGGTTATTTTCGGTGTATTGGTAGCAGGTGCTGCCATACTTGGTAACCAACTTTGGAATACTGATGCTCAGCTTTCAAAGTCTGGTGTTGCTATTACTGAACAAACTAATGCTCAAAACTCAACTATTGCCCTCAATACCTCAGCAAATGACTCTGAAAATGCGGTTTCAGAAAGTCAAAATGCTTTACGTGGTGCTGAAACTAAGTCAGGCAATGCCATTGTAAACAGCAATAGTTCTGCGGGGAACAATGCTGCTGTTGAAAATGGTAATGGCGGTTCAAACTTGGAGAGCAGCAATAGCACTGGCAATGCTACTAAAGGTAAAGCCACTGCTGAAAAAGGAAACAAAGGCGTTAGAACTGCTTACTTAGTAAAGGCGTTTGACGAAACCGATGAGGCTAATAACAATGGTCCTGTTAAGCGTTTTGTAAAACGTTTGAAGGAAAAAAAGGCAGCAAGAAAAGCTAAGAAAAATCCAGGTAACGCCAACAATACTGGCACAAACCAAATTGCAGCTGCAAAATCGAATGATGAAGTAAACAAACCTAAGCCTGATGCTTTCGTAAGTGAAACTGCGCCTACCTTCTTGAACGATACTACCCCGTACATTGCAAAGTCTGATTCAGTTTTGAAGAAAGAAATGCAAGCTGCCCTGCTTGAAGAAGCCAAGGAAGAAGAGAAAAAGAAAAGTGCACGTCCTGTTTATTACGATTTCTATGTGCAGCCAAGGCTAACTTATAATGCCATTGTGTTACAAAGCAATAATGAGTTATTGGCATTAGAGTTACTAAACTCAGGTAATTTAACCCGCCGTATGGGACTTGATTTTGGAACCAGAGCGGTATCGTTCATTACCCCACAATGGGAGTTTGCCTATGGTTTTAACTTTACCTATATGAAGCAAGACCTTAGTTACAGAGCCCAACGCTTGGTAAAAGAGGAATATCAGCTACAAGAAACTGTTAATGAAAACGAACTTCGTGGCGTTAATATCCCAGTAATTACTGAAAGAAGCATAGTAAATCATTTGCTATTGGGTGGTGTAAGTGCAACTACAAGTTTGTACTTAGATAAAACCCAAAGACTAAGATTAACCACTGGTTTCGGTTTCCAAATGCCACTTATTTACAGAATGAAAGTTTCTGAAAATGAAGCATTAGTGAGCAATGAAAACAGACCAAGAGCAGGCAATGGTGTGCCATCAATTATGTTTGGCGGAGGTTTCCGTACCAACTTAACTGCAAATACAAGTTTGATTTTAGAACCTGTAGCTACTATCTATTTAAGAAATACTACCAGCACTACAGAACCAGTAAGGTTTAAACCTTATACCGTAGGTCTGAATGCCATTATCAGATTTAAAGCTACCAGATAATAAATAGCCTTACCCGTTTACAAACTTTAAACCCGAAGTATTAGCCGAAAGGTTATGGCTTCGGGTTTAGTTTTATCTTTGCAATTCTGTTGGCTAATGTTTAGCTGCTAAGAACCCACAATTGCTCATTTTGCGCCATCTGTTTCTCTTGGTTTTGTTTTGTTTTGCGCTAGCCTTACCCAAGGCAAATGCACAATTATTTCCTGGAAGAAATAACCAACCTGCCAAACCAGATACCAATAGCATTATTGAACAGCGCAGCAATGAAGTGGATAGCTTAACCAAAAGTAAATCCAACTCACTCTTAAAAACTGGCGATAGCACCCTTGTAGATACCCTAAAGAAAAAGCAAGTAGGCGATTTAAAAACTACCGTAAAGTACGTTGCAGAAGACTCTATGGTGTTCGATGTGAAGAACAAGACTTTTTATCTTTACAAAAAAAGCAAAGTAAACTACGACGATATATCACTTGCAGCCGATAGGATTAAGGTAAACTGGGAAACCAGTATTATGTACAGCAATGGCGTAAAAGATAGCACAGGCAAAAACCAAGGCTTACCACTATTTGTACAGAATTCCGATAAATACGTTGCTGAAACCATTAAATACAATTTCAAAACCAAGAAAGGTATAGTTAGTGGTATTGTAACCCAACAAGGCGAAGGCTACCTCCACGGCGATTCCGTAAAACGAAATCCAGATAATACCCTTTATGTGAGCAAGGCACGGTACACCACTTGTAATTTGGAACACCCGCACTTTCATATTCAGGCTACCAAAATAAAAATGATCCCTAACGATAAGTTAGTGGCTGGACCTTTTAACTTACATATCAATAATATACCAACACCGTTAGCATTTCCTTTTGGCTTCTTCCCTACCCCACAAAAGCAATCGGCTGGTATTATCATCCCTACTTATGGAGAAGCCCAAGAGTTGGGTTTCTTTTTACGGGATGGTGGTTATTATATCCCGATAGGCGATTATGCAGGCGTTCAGTTATTAGGTTCTATTTATACAAAGGGTAGCTATGGTTTAGGAATGCGTTCCCAATACCGTAAGCGTTATGCCTATGAGGGTAGTAATAATATTCAGTATTACCGCTACCTCCGTGGCGATGAAGGCTTGCAAACCAAAAGCGACGAATACACCATTAACTGGAGCCATAACCCACAATCTAAAGGACCAGGAAGGTTTAGTATGGGTATCAATATCAACTCTGCCCAAGCGCAAACTCGGTTTTCAACCAATAATAACAACCGAATAAGCACCGCATTTAACTCTACCATCAAGTATAGCAGGAATCCTGTAGGCAAGCCCTTTTACTATTCTGCCGACTTAACCTATAGTCAGAATACCAGCACAGGAACCGCAACACTTACTTTGCCACAATTCAATTTTGCGGTAAATAGGCAACAACCTTTCAAGCCTAAAAATGGAGGAACTCCTAAAACAGCTTTACATAAATTGGGTGTAACTTATAGTTTATCGGCCAATAACCGTATCAATAATGCCCCAAGAACAGCGGCTCCATTTATTGCTGGCGTGCCATTCTTTGAAGACCGCTTTATTGCTGAAAGAAACCCTATCGCTATAAATCCAGCCAACTTTGGCGTGCTCATGAGGCGTGCAGATATTGCCGCAGAACATACTTTACCCATTACTACCACCTTTAGCGCTTTAAAGTATTTGGCCATTACGCCTAACTTTACTTATTCTGAAGGTTGGATGACCCGCGGTTATAACTACCGTCAGGTAAATGATAGTACCCTAAATGTTGATACGGTTAACCGATTTACCAGAGCCTTTAGAGCAAGTGGTAGCCTTACAGCCACCACCCGTATTTTCGGAACTTTCTTTGTGAAAAGGGGCAGATTAGAAGCTATTAGGCATACCATAGTTCCCTCGTTCGGGTTTTCATTTACGCCAGATTTAACGAGTAATGCCTTGGGTATGTACGATGAGTTTGTGCTTAAAGGTAAAAGGGTAAAAGTGCCCACGTTCAACACCAATGCTTATTCAGGTCCTACCAATAGGAGGGTTGGAAGCATCAACTTTGGTATAAGTAACCAAATAGAAGCCAAACTCAAAAGCAAGGATACCACCGCAGCCAAACCTGGCGAAAAACGTAAGCCAAAGTTCGAAAAGAAGAGCCTACTAAATAACCTTGCTATTGGTGGTTCTTATGATATCTATGCCGATTCAAATAAGCTATCAAATATTGGAATAAATGCCAATACTACTTTGTTCGGGAAGCTAAGTGTAGTAATTAACGGTACTTTAGATCCATACCAATATGTAACCACCTCCAATGCTGAAGGCAGGGTTGTAACAAGTAGGAGGGTTAAAAACTTTGCCTATAATACTGGCGGTGGTTTAGGAAATATCACCTTCGCATCATTGGCGTTGAGCACAACTTTAGACCCAAAAGGTTTAAGTAACCGACCAGTAGCAGCTAATTCACTTACCAATGCTCCAGGCTCTGAACAAGCCTTTATTAGGAACGATATTTACAGGTATGTAGATTTTGATATTCCTTGGACCTTAAGTACTAGCTATAATTTATCCTACTCAAAAACACCGTTTTTACCAGGCAGAACGGTACAGGCAATTACTGCCGCAGGCGATGTATCGCTTACCAAAAAGTGGAAGATTGGCTATAATACGGGCTATGATATAGTTGCAAAAACCCAAACCATTACTACCTTAGATATTTACCGCGATTTACATTGCTGGCAAATGCGCTTGAACGTAACCCCTTTTGGGCAGTTTAGGTCGTTCAACTTTACCATCAATGCCAAGGCTAGTATGCTTCAAGACCTTAAACTGCAAAGGCAGCGCAGTATTATTGACCGTTAATAGCTTGGCTTATGTTACTTTTCAGAAGCAATCCTTGGTTTGTGCCGCTACTTTTTCCGGGAAATATCTGGCATTTTAGCCGTAGTGAAAAAGTAATTTACCTCACTTTTGACGATGGCCCCATCCCTGAAATTACAGAATGGGTATTGGAAACTTTGGCTCAGTATAAGGCAGAAGCAACCTTCTTTTGTATCGGTAATAACATAGAAAAGCATCCTGAAATATTTAAACAAATAGTAGCAGCAGGGCATAGAATAGGCAACCATACCTTTAACCACTTGAAAGGCTGGCAAACCGATACGGAAACCTATATTGCCAATACCCAGCAATGCCATAACATTATACAAAGCATTGCTCCTGAGGTACTTAATCAGCCATTATTATTCAGACCGCCGTATTTGCGCATAAGTAAAGCGCAGCACCAAATCCTGAAAAAGCAATATAAAATGGTGTACTTCGATTATATAACCGAAGACTATGAAGCCAAGCTTTCACCAGAGGCTTGTAAGCAGGCAGCTATTAAACATATTAAGCCCGGCAGTGTAGTGATTATGCACGATAGTATAAAAGCTGCTCCACGGTTAATGGCTACCTTGCCCGCAATTTTGGAACACTACACCTCCAAAGGCTTTACTTTCAAAGCATTACCTTAAATATAATTTCTGTATTTTTGCAACCCAATAAATTTTGCCTTACTTTATCGTTGTAGGCAAGCTCTTTTAATACTGCCCTTTGGGGTATTCAATCATATTATTCCTTGGAAAATTTAACCGACAACAATAATCACAATAGGCCAGAAGGCGAAGATTTCAGAATCAGACAGGCATTCCATGATAGAGATTGGAACGAAATACGCAGCAACGATAGTTGGGCTATTTTCAAAATCATGTCGGAGTTTGTGGAAGGCTTTGAAAAGCTAGCCAAAATAGGTCCTTGTGTAAGCATATTTGGTTCAGCCAGAACCAAGCAAGGTTCTCCTTACTACTTAATGGCAGAAGAAATTGCCGCCAAATTGGTACAACACGGATATGGCGTAATTACAGGCGGTGGTCCTGGTATAATGGAAGCGGGCAACAAAGGTGCTCACTCTCAAGGCGGTAAATCAGTAGGTTTGAATATTGAACTGCCTTTTGAGCAATTCAATAATATATATGTAGACCAAGACAAACTCATTAACTTCGATTACTTCTTTGTAAGGAAGGTGATGTTTGTAAAATATGCGCAAGGTTTTGTAGTAATGCCTGGTGGTATGGGAACTTTGGACGAATTATTTGAAGCCTTAACCTTGATTCAAACCAAGAAAATTGGTCGTTTCCCAATTGTATTGGTAGGTAAAAGCTTCTGGGGTGGATTGATGAGCTGGATTGAAGAAGTGGTTTTAAAGAAAGAAGCCAATATCAATGCAGAAGATATGAACCTCATTACTTTGGTAGATACTGCCGATGAGGCAGTAAAAGCAATAGACGATTTCTACGCCCATTACTTATTGCAACCTAATTTTTAGGCAATGCAAAGCCTCCCGGTACATATTGACCCAAAGCAAAATAAGCCAAAAGGATTTTTGCTTAAATCAATAGCCAATGTGCTGGTTAGGTTCAGATTACCGATACTTGGAATATGCCTACTTGTAGCAGCCTTGTTTGCTATAAGTAGGCATATTTTATTTCCTGTTACGTTTAATTCAGCCTTGCAAGGCAGGTATCAATTAATTGCTTTAGAAACACCAGATAGTGCATTTTTTGCTGGCGAACAAATCCCAGTAAACGACATGGATGTGAAGCAACGCCTTGATAGGGAACTCACCAAACAAGTAATGTATGGTGGTGGTAGTGCTTTACATTTAAAACGATTTAAGTACTATTTCAAAAAGGTACGTCCTATCATTAAGCAGTTAGGGCTACATCCAGATTTTGCTTACGTGGCAGCTGTAGAAAGTGGCTTTCAGCCTATAGTGAGTGGTAAAGGCGCTGCTGGATATTGGCAAATTATGGATGCCAGCGGCCGCAAATTCGGACTAGAAATAAACAACGAGGTAGATGAACGCTACCATTTAGAATACAGCACCCGAGCAGCTTGTCGCATTTTCTTGGCAATGAAAAGGGAGTTTGGCTCGTGGGCCAATGCGTTGGCTGCTTATAATATGGGTAATGGTGCCTTAGCCAGGAGTATGGCAAGCCAAGGTACCAATAACTATTTCGACTTAAAGCTGAACAGAGAAACAGGGAAGTATTTATATAAAGTTGTTGCCTTAAAAGAAGTAATAGAACGTGCCGAAAACTATGGCATTAAACTAAATAAAGGCATTCAGTACGGGGAAGAACCTGTCAAGTACATTTCAGTTAAATCTTCTATACCTAACCTTGAAGCTTGGGCTAAGGAAAAGCAAGTGCCCTTGCGCGTGATAAAACTTTATAACCCTTGGCTAAAAGGAAGTCGACTTACTATAAAGGCCGGAAAAACGTATAGAATAGCCATTCCTTTAAAGGTGAAGAAGTATGTAAGCTATTCTGAAGAGCCATTACTCACCCTTTCAGATGCCGATAGTAGTAATAATGCCGATAGCCTATTAATTAATGTAGATGAAAGACCAAAAGTTTTTGACGAAGATAAGCAGGTTGCAAAGCAAGATCCTACTACTTCACAAACTGGAGCTATAGCTACAGCCAAACAAGAAGTAAAACCTACCGAACCAGTTGCCGCTGAACCTACAACCGAGCTTAGAACAAAAACAATCATCCACAAGATTGCAAAAGGCGAAAGTTTGAGTAAACTAGCTGTGATGTACGATGTCCCAGTAGCTGATATCTTGAAGGCTAATAAAAAACTTAACCGTAGAAGTACCTTGGCATTAGATCAGGAAATAAGAATACCGCCCCAAAAGGCTAAAAATTAGTGCATCATACTTGTAACACCTGTCGCGTTACCAAGGGTGTATACTGTATATTTATTGCCTGCCTTAGTACTAAACCCGTAGGCATTATTGATATAAGGCACGTACTGTCGCATCCATAGTAAGCCTTCCTCTTTCATTTCATCGGTATGGTGAGGGTTGTTATGGTAAACCACCATTTTAGGAATAGGCTCAAACATCACAGGCATAATTGCCTTCATCCCCACAGGTAGTCCTTTATCGTAAAAGCACATATCGCCACTTGGGTAAAATACCACGTAGCCATTTCCTTCTTTTAGGCTGTATTCAAAAAGCTTGGCCTTTACCTCGTCAATTTCTGAAAGAGCAACATACTTTTGACTTTGCTGAGTAGGAAATTGCATCCCCTGCCATTTCCATTGAGAAACCAAAGGGTTCACCACATTTAAGAATAGCATTCCTTCAAGCACAAGCATAGCGCTAAGTCCTTTAAAGGCAAAGCTGAACCTATTATTAAAATAGTGCTTCCAGAAGATACTTAGAATTTCAAGTACTGCTAATGCCTCTAAAACCAAGCCAGCCCTGCGGTAAATCCCATACCAATAGCCCATCCCAACAATGCGCAGTAGTAATAGGCCAATGGCAAAGGTGCCCAATATGCTCACGTTGGCGTTGTTAATCCTTTTGCCAATCATAAGAATAGCAATACCAACTAGTATGCTACCGAAATTAATTGGCTCCATCAGAAAATCGTTCAGCAAAGAGAAGTTGCGCGAGTTTAACTGGTGGTTATAATCGTGTACTACCGCACTCCAATTGGCAGAAAGTTCCACTGCATAACATTGGAAAGAACATATGGCTACTCCTAATAAAATCCACTGCCACCAATTACTTTGTCTGCGGCAACCTGTTAAGCGGTCTAATGAAATAATCCAGATAGGCACCACAGCCAAAGCACTTACTGGGTGTACCAGTATGGCTAATGAAGCTATGGAAATAGCTGCTACTCCTTTATTATTTACATTCAAGTAAAATGCCCACGAAAGTAGAAACAGCACTAAAGCTTCTGGTCTTACTAGGTTGCCCGCAATAATTACGTGCATACTAAAGAAGCCACCAAGCAATAATAACCACGCAACCGACTTACTGGAAAACTTACGAGAAGCTAAAAAAAGCAGCAAAAACGACTGTGCCATAAACAAAGCACTCAATAATCTGGCGGCTCCGTAGCTTGCATCTGTGAATTTGAGCAATAAACCTGTTATTATTGCAAACCCTGGCGGAAACCACATTAACTGTCGGTTGGGATTCAACTCTGGAGTCAACAAACTTTGGTACTCATAAAAGTTTTTGGCGGAGAAGAAGAAGACCACCTCATCTGGCCAAGGCAGGGGTAAAGTATAGCCAGCAACTTGTTGCAGCGCAAACCAACACGCCGAAACAAGAAATACAGCTAATACCAATAATACCAGTTTAAGCCTTCGCATAAAATTAACGCCTAAAGTTAATATCTTTTCTTTAAGTAAACATAGGTTTCTTTCTTATTTACTGATACTTAGCTATATTTAATTCTATAACCACTAAAAGCTATGAACTTAACAACCATTAAAAATATATACTTCATTGGTATTGGCGGCATTGGCATGAGCGCACTAGCAAGGTGGTTTAACCAAAACAGTGTACTTGTTGCAGGTTATGATAGGGCACCTAGTATTTTAAGTAAAGAACTTGAAAACGAGGGAATTAACATTCATTATACAGACAATTTAGGTCTTATTCCAACCCCAATTCTGGAACAGCCAGAACAATCACTAATCGTTTATACCCCCGCTATACCTGCCCAACATCAGGAACTAAGCTATTTTAAAGAAAATACAGCCTTTACCCTATTAAAGAGAAGTCAAGTATTGGGGCTTATTGCCAACGAACATAAGCAAATAGCAGTAGCTGGTACCCACGGAAAAACAACCACCAGCAGTATGGTGGCGCATATTCTAGCGTTTTTACAACAGCCAGTAACTGCATTTTTAGGGGGCATTACCCAAAACTATGGTACCAATCTATTATTAAGCAATGCACCCATAGAGCAAACCATAGTAGTAGCCGAAGCCGATGAATTTGATAGATCATTTTTAACGCTTCACCCTAATACGGCAATCATCACCTCGGTTGATGCTGACCATTTGGATATTTACCATAACCATCAATATTTATTAGATAGTTTTTCGGCCTTCGCAGCGCAAATAAAAACAGGCGGAACACTTGTATTAAAAGGCAATCTAGATTTTAATTACAGTTTGCAAGAAGGGGTTAAAGTAATCACTTACGGTTCAGAAAATACTAATTTACAAGCACTTAACTTACGAGTAGAAGGCACCCGCTTTGTTTTTGAGGCAGTATTAAATGGAGAAACTTTGTGTACTATAGCCTTGGCAATGCCAGGTCACCACAACGTAGAAAATGCCTTGGCAGCATTAGCCGCTTGTATGCAATATGGCTATTCTGCCACTGCCATAGCAGAGGCATTATATCATTTCAAAGGGGTTCGCAGAAGGTTCGAATACCAATTCCAAGAAGAAAAGTTGGTTTATATAGATGACTATGCCCACCACCCTACTGAAATTACCGCCTGCCTACAATCGCTAAGAACTTTATACCCTGGCAGGGCTATAAAGGCTATTTTTCAACCTCACTTATTTTCTCGCACGGCCGATTTTGCCGAAGGCTTTTCTCAAGCGCTAAGTCTGGCAGACGAGGTTATACTTTTACCTATCTATCCTGCTCGTGAATTGCCTCGCGAAGGCGTAAACAGCCAAATGCTCATTCCTGCTATCACCAAGCCAGTGAAGTTGGTAGAAAAGGACAATTTGCTCAAAAATATTGAACCTAAGGTGGGCGATGTGTGGGTAACCCTAGGTGCTGGCGATATTGATGCCTTTGTGCAACCTATAAAAAACGCCTTTTTTGAGCACTACAAGCAATTGTAGAGCAAGAATAAAAATAAATGTTGTAAATGAGGTACTTAGGGCTTGCTATTTAAAGTAATTCATCGGAATTTGCTACGGTATTTTCAACCTTACTATCTTTGTGAAAAGACTGGTTTGTTATTTCTCCTTCAGTGAAATCTGAAGAAGGCTAACTTCCTCACTTTCAGTTAAAAATAGTTTACACCGTTACAAACAGGCTTCAAATTCTATTATGTTCGCCAACATTACCAAAAAGTATCGCTTAAAGAACGAGGTCAGATGGGCCTTGTTTTTGGCTATATCTATTGGTTTGTTTGGTTTTGCGAGCGCTAGGCACAGCCATAGAATTTGTAAAAAGGTTTTTGTTACCATTGCTAACGATAGCCTTTACCAATTTATTGGAGAAGAAAATATTAGGCAGGTGTTGGCAGAAGGTGCAGTACCAGCTACAGCAGGAACTCAGGTTAGGAATATAAGTCTATCAGGTCTAGAAAAAAAGCTGGAACAAAATCCTTACCTACAAGGAGCCGATGTTAGCTCAGATGTTGCTGGTAATTTATTGGTTACAGTAACCCAAAAAAATCCAGTTGCCAGAATATTTAATGATCAAGGAACTGACTACTACATAAGTGATAAGGGATTACTATTCCCTGAAAGCAAAAGTTATACTGCAAGAGTACTTATAATAAAGGGTATGCCTTGGGCTTGGCAACAAAACCGAGATTTAATGGCAACCGAAGAAGGCAAGGCCTTTGTAGCACTGCTAAAAGAATTGAAAACCAACAAGTTTTGGAGCGCGCAAATTGCGGAAATTGAATTGGATTATAGAGGTGAGCTTACGCTTATCCCTCAAATAGGAAATCAAATTATTGAATTTGGTAACCCATTTAATGCCGAACAAAAACTAAGCAAGCTGTTTGCTTTTTACCAACAAATTGTGGCAAAAGCAGGCTGGAATCAGTATCGCAAAGTTTCGGTAAAGTTCCAGAACCAAATAGTTTGTGAAAAACGCAGTTAACAACTTATTACTATACTACTTACACTATTAGAATGCTGAAGGGAAAAGATGAATTTGTGGTAGGACTGGATATTGGCACCAGTAAAATAGCAATGGCCGTAGGTACCTTGGCTTCAGGAGGCAAGGTTACTATTAAAGGTCTAAAAAGCTACCCCGTTTCTGATTCAATGATCAGAGGCGAGCTTCGTAATGTAGATATAGCCACCAAAACCATTAAGAAACTAATTGCCGATTTTGAAAACGGCGTTATGGATTCCATTGGTTCTATTATTGTTAACATTAGCAGTTCTGAAACTGAAAGCGAATTTTACAAAACCTCGCTTACCCGTAGTGGTACAGAGAATATTGTAAATATTGGCGATATCATTAGAATGAACGATGATATTGGCAGAACCAATATCAAAGCCAGTATGCAAATGGTATTCAGCATGCCATTGCTTTACCAAATAGATAACCTGGCCGATCCGTGTTACGATCCTGTGGGTTGTACTGGAAATAGATTAGATGCAGATTTTAATCTGATTTGTTGTGGATTTAATCCTATAGCTAACCTAAACAAGGCTATACAGCGTTGTGCCGATAACGACCCACCAACAGTGGAGCGTTTATTACCTACAAGTATTGCTAGTTCACTTGCGGTACTTTCCGATGAAGAGCTTATTGGCGGTTGTGTATTGGTAGATTTAGGTGCTGGTGTTACCAATATTGCCATTTACCAAGACAAATTGTTGGTATGGGCAGGTGTATTGCCAATGGGTAGCAACCTCATTACTAACGATATAGTAGAAGGTTGTTCTATCCCAAGAGTTCAAGCAGAACAATTAAAGGTTAACTGGGGTAATGCCATACCAGACCCTACCACTAAAGAACATTACTTGGTAATAGAAGGCAATAAAAACCGCAAGGAAACCTTCATAAGTCAATACAACTTGGCACGAATAATCAATGCTCGTGTAGAGGAAATAGCCACTTTCGTACTCAAATACATTTATGAATTTGAGTTGTTGAATAGGCTACACTATGGTATTATCTTAACAGGAGGTGGTGCCAACTTAAACGGCATTACCGATCTATTTAAACAAGTAACAGGTTTGGATTGCAGAAAAGGTAATTCAGCCGATGTAATTGCGAACGCCAAAGACGAACAACTACGCAAGCCTGAATATGCTACGGCAATAGGTTTGGTACGTAGTGGTTTCTATAGTATTGATATCAGAGAAAATATGCACGCGGAAGAAACCCGCGAATATATTGAAAGGTACTATTCAGATCAGTACCAAAGTAATCCTATTCCAAGGCAAGTAGCTAAAAAAGCCAACGCCGAAAGAGTACAACAAAAAGAACAAGCCCCTACTCCTCCACCTCCGAAGCGCAATCCGTTTTCTTCCTTTGCTGAATCTATTAAAAGTAGATTATTAGACAGCCCGGACGATGACAGTACCAACTATTAGTACTCAATTACAGACCTAAAAAACACACTATATATAAAGCGATAAGTAAGGATGGAAACAGGAAATTATAGTTTCAAACCACGGGTACAAACTAGCCCTATTATTAAAGTGATGGGTGTAGGTGGTGGCGGTACCAACACAGTAAATTATATACACAGTATAGGTGTAAAAGATGTTGAGTTTATTGTATGCAATACCGATTATCAACACTTACAAAAAAGTCCTGTTGAAACCAAAGTACAGCTTGGCGCCAAACTAAAAGAAGGTTTGGGTGCAGGTGGCGACCCTACTAATGGGTTTAAAGCCGCTGAAGAAAGCAGAGATGAGATAATTAACTTATTAAAAGATAATACCAAAATGCTTTTCATCACCTCAGGAATGGGTGGTGGAACGGGTACTGGTGCGGCACCTTATATTGCATCTATAGCCAGAGAAAAAGAATTGGATATACTTACCGTAGGTATAGTAACCGTTCCTTTTAAATTTGAAGGCGAAAAGAAGAAAAATAAGGCCATTGCAGGCGTAGAAGAAATGCGCAAACATTGCGATGTGCTTTTGGTAATTATTAATGATAAGATTATTGATATATACGGCAAGAGGGTAAAACTTCAAGAAGCTTTTAACTTCAGTAACCAGATTTTGGCCATGGCTGTAAAATCGATTGCTGAAATTATTACTGTTGAGTTTACTCAAAATATGGACTTTGAAGATGTAAAGGCCGTATTAAAGAATAGTGGTACTGCAGTAATGGGTTACGCCACTGCAGAAGGCGACGACCGTATGCTGAAAGTAGCTGAAGAAGCTATTTCATCGCCATTATTGAATAATAGGAGCATTAAGGGTGCCAAGAGTGTACTTGTTTCTATTATTTCTGGTGAAGAAGATATTTATCCTTATGAGCTTAGCGAAATTGCTGAGTATCTACAAGAGCAAGCTGGTAGCCATGCCGACCTGAAGTTTGGAACAAAGATTGATTCATCGTTACGTCCGAACGAAATCAGAGTAACTGTAATTGCTACAGGCTTTGAAATGGACGGCGATATGAACTTAATGCCATCTGAAGAACCTACCATTGAAGAATTAATGGCAATGGAGCAAAAGGCAGCAGCAGAAGCCGCTAATCTTTCAGCCTCTACCCCACCGCATATTCAACAACCATATGCTTACCAAGCGCCGGCTACGCCACAACCACCTGTAGGTCAGGCGCCACAACAATACCAAGCTCCTGAACCAGCATTCCCATCTGCTTTTGTACCACAAACGCCTCCTACGCAATATCCACAAGGGTATAGCCCTGGCGAACAGGTGGTATTTCAGCAAGAATCGCCTATCAAAGTAGGTGGTGTGCCATCGCCAGAAGGTGTAATAACACCATCTATACCATCATATATTAAATCTGGATATCAGGAACCTGAAGTACAAAAAGCTGCACAACCTGTAGTTGCCCATCCAGAAGAAGTGGTTATCATAAGACCATCTGGCCAGAAAGAGTTACCTATGAGCCAAAAGGAAGCAGCTAGCAGAATAGGTGAAGGAATAATTAATCCTTTCCCTAATGCTAAAAGCTACGAAGATACCAAGCTTAGCGCAGCCGATAGAGTAAGTAGACTAAGGGCTCTTAGCGGCTTTTCTAATAATGCCCAGTTAGAACGATTGGAAAAAGAACCTGCTTTTTTAAGAAAGAATAATTTGAATAACACAGGAACTAATCCGCTTTCAGACGATCCTAAAAAAAAAGTAGGAACTCTGATGAGCGATAGTAACGAGCAAATTGTTGGAGGAAATAAATTCTTCAACACAAAAGTTGACTAACCAAAAGTTGAAACTCTTACTTCAAAATCCTTCTGGAATTACTTTCAGAAGGATTATTTTTTGGTACTCTAATCTGTAAGCTATTTAAAAAAACTAGCAATGAATTGGACTATTCTCACAGCAGCAGTTTGGCTATCGGCCCTTACTCCAATAGACCAACCTAAGCCAACATCTACTCCAACAATAAAAGGGACTATGCGTGCTGTAATGCGTGAAGGCAAACTAGGTCCAGTTATCAGTACCGATACCCTAATTCAGACCAACCTATATGGCTTCGGTCCTATGGCATATCTCAGAGGTGAACTCTTGGTGATGGATGGTAAAGTTTATGAATCTACCGTAAACAACAAAGGGCAAATGCAAGTAAAAGAAGTAAGTAAAGCCACTGCCCCATTCTTTGGTTATGCACATATAGCAAGTTGGCAGTCAGTTACTATGCCCGATTCTATTTCAGACTTAATTACTTTAGAAAATTACTTAAACCAAACCATTGGAGCAGCAAATCCTAACCACAATACCTTTTTCAAGCTAAAGGCGAAAGTAAAAAAGGCTACTATACACTTAGTAAATTTACCAAAAGGAACCAAAGTAAGTTC
>JAIYDB010000116.1 GCA_027487695.1 Cytophagaceae bacterium
GAATGTTTTGGGCTTTATCCCTGGCAAAAACACTAAGGAAACCGTGTTTTTAAGTGCCCACCTAGACCATTTAGGATTTACAGGCGGTGGCATTTGCAATGGTGCCGACGATGATGGCAGTGGTTCGGCAGCTTTATTGAATATTGCACTTACTTTCCAAAAGGCTGTGAAAGAAGGCTGGCAACCCAAACGCAATATTGCCTTTATCTGGTTTACAGGCGAAGAAAGAGGCTTGTTAGGCTCAAAGTATTATGCTGAAAATCCTCCCATCCCAATGAGTGAAACTGTAACCGACATTAACATTGATATGATTGGCAGGAACGATGAGGCCCACGCCGAGGCGAGCAAGCGTCCTTTCATATATGTAATTGGTAGCAATATGCTAAGCCCTGAGTTGCACAACCTGCACGAAGAAATAGCCAAGCTATACAGCCCTGTGCAGTTAGATTATACCTACGCCGATCCTGAAGATAAAAACCGCTTCTATTACCGATCAGACCACTACAACTTTGCCAAAAACGGTGTGCCGGTAATCTTCTATTTTAATGGCGTACACGATAACTACCACGAACCTTCAGACGAAGTACCGCTAATAGATTTTACCAGTTATGCGCAACGCACGCAGTTGGCATTTTATACGGCATGGCATTTAGCTGTGCGGGATAAGAGGGTTTTGGTGAAGTAGGAGTTATAAAACCTTTGTGACTAAAGCTCAATTGTTTTTTTTCATTTACTACCCCCAGTTGAAACTGGGGGCTATTCATAGGATATTCGAAAGAAAGCTATGAGTTGCCACGGGCTTTAGCCCGTGGGTAAATTGCTCTATAATATGGCTTTAGCCGAAAGGCATTTTTAGAAGTTCAACGACTCCCTCGTCATTACGCTAAGCTTATGCCGCAGTAAGTCGTTGAACCAATAAAGGTATTTACTCCAATACCTCTCCAATTCCCTTTACCAACCTTGCCAGTGCCGATTAGGCATCAATACCCATCCCGAAGGGATACGATATTGCAAAGACCTGTTTAAAGTGGTGGCAGCTTCGCTGACGCCACGAGTTTGTCTTTGCGAAAAAGGCAACTTTCTTTGCTTCTTTCCTTTTTTGCCAGAAAAGAAAGAAGAGAAGTAGTTATTCGAGAACGTGAATGGTTTGCGGTAGGGATTGAAAGTAGTGTTTTATTCTTTCACCTCTCCGAGGTTTGGTGCGTTGTTGGGTATTTCTTTGGCTATAATACTTTCACCACTCCGTGGTTTAAAAATCTTGTCTGAACTGTGATTTGGTTGATTAATATGATAAACTATGATTACCGTGCAGGTGAAAAAATCATAGTTTAAGATAAAAGAATGTCACCCATTCTGGGTTTGGATTGGTATGTCGGTGTATTTGGGTTACAATAATGTCATCCCTTCGGGATTCAAGAAAAAATCATAAAAATCATCCTAATCATAAAAATCATAGTTCAAGACAATTCAGCAAATATCATAAAACCCTCTGCTTACCCAAACCGTTAATCAACTATGGTAAGCAATGCAACCTTAGCGTTTAATCAATCTGTACTTCAATTAGATAAATACCGTGCCTCTGGCGATGCCGTGGCCGATGGTTGGGTAGCCGAACATCTGGGTAATGCCTCCCCTGAATTAGTAAGGGAGTTGTTCCAGTCGCTCGCGGATAGTGCAGTGCCTATCCCTGAAGCTTTAAGACCAGCTTCCGATGCCTTCCTTGCACAAATCACTTTGCCTAGCTGGGCTAAACCTACAGAAATGGCGGCTGGGGCGGCGTTTTTTCGTAGGCTATGGTATAACGTGCAGGTGATGTTGGGTTGCTATTCCCTACCCTATTGCTACCTTGCTAAGGATGGAGTTAAGGTGCTCTATATGAGCAAGCGTCTGCGGACCGATGCCAGCAAGCGTTTACAAGAAACGGACGATTTCTTGCTGCGAATGATGCTGCCCAATGCCTTTTCAAATCCGCAAACCTTTCAGGTAATTGCCAAGATCAGGTTATTGCACGCAATCAATAGGTACTATATTTTCAAACACGGCAATTGGGATGTGGCTACTATGGGTTACCCTATTAACCACGAAGATATGGCAGGGACCAACTTGGCGTTCAGCTATATCGTATTGCGAGGATTACGCAAGATTAAGGTGGGATTCTCCCAAGAAGAGGGACAGGCATTCTTGCACCTTTGGAATGTGATTGGGTATATGTTAGGTGTTCCAGAGGAACTATTGCCCAATAATATCCACGAGGCGCAAATGATTGACGACGCCATTGCCCGCCGACAGTTTACTGGTTCTGAAGAGGGTAAGGAGTTGACCAAGGTATTATTAGAAAGCATCAGCAACAACGTACCTAAAGACCAAGCCAAGTTTATACCCGGCTATATCAAATATCTTTTGGGTGAAGAAAAAGCCAAGCTACTCGGAATGGAGCAAGTGGGCAGCATAGAACCTTATTTGAGCATATTGCTTTTACAAAACAGAGTAAACTCCGCTCTAGGAAAAGATTTCAGCAAGAAGCCAGTCTCCCAACCTATCGGGGCATTTGCTTGGTAATGATATAAACAGAAACGACCTCCTTGCGGAGGTCGTTTCGTTGGTACTTGAATCGTTTAAGTTTACTAGGTAAGCATACCACCGCAAACGTTAAGCACTTGTCCAGTAATATAACGGCTGTTATCACTACCGAAGAACACAACTGCATCGGCCACTTCTTCAGCGGTACCTGCGCGTTGCAAAGGAATTTGTTTGTTCCATTCTTCTACCACTTTAGGATCTAAAGCATCGGTCATTTCAGTAGCAATAAAACCTGGGGCAATGGCATTGCAACGCACACCACGACTTCCTAATTCAAGCGCAACTGACTTTGTAAGACCAATCATACCAGCTTTAGAAGCCGCATAATTCGCCTGACCCGCATTTCCTTTTACACCTACTACTGAAGTGATATTGATAATAGAACCGCCTCTTTGCTTCATCATAGGCTTTGTAGCGGCCTTAGTCAAGTTAAAAGCAGATTTTAGGTTCACCCTAATTACTTCATCCCACTGCTCTTCGGTCATTCTTAATAAAAGACCATCTTTGGTGATACCTGCATTATTCACCACAATATCTACGGTTCCAAAGGCAGCTAAAACATCGGTCATTAGTTTATCAGCAGCGGCAAAATCAGAAGCATCTGAACGGAAACCTACAGCTTTCACGCCAAAAGCCTCTAGTTCAGCAGCTAAGGCCTCGCCTTTTTCTACACTGCTTAAGTATGTAAAAGCCACATTGGCTCCTTCTTGTGCATATTTTAGGGCAATAGCTCTGCCAATACCTTTACTTGCTCCTGTAATAAGGGCGTTCTTTCCGGTTAATAATCCCATATTAATAGTTTATTCAAAATCAGAAGGCAAAACTGGCAAATGATTTAGCTATTTCATAATGCAAAGTGCAAATAGCTTTAAAATGCTTGCTTAAATTACTGGGTTGCGCAACATATAACCACGGTACCCCCAAGGGTTGTATTGCTTATTCCTAATGTCATCGTCGTTTGTGAAGGTGAAGCGTAACAGTACCCCCACAAATGGATTAGAGTAAACCCTACTTTCTTTGGTGTTGCCAAATTGTTCGGTCATAATAAACCGATCGGTACCCACCATTGCCCCAATATTAATACGTTGGTTAATCTGATAACCTAAGTAAGCCTGAGGAATAATTTGGTTAATAAATGGGTCTGATTCAATGTTGTTAATACTCAAAATTTTACCAAATAATACAGATACTCCTGGTTGCAATACTCCAAAACCACCTAAACTAATAGCTCTTGAAATGCCAAAATGGAATGCTACTTGTCGGTTCAAATTATCTAGATCTTGCTCCTTTACTTCAAAGTGACCAATTAGCTGTTTTACAAAGTGAATCTTTCCAATTTTACCTCTATGACCAATCCAACCTACAAATGCCTGATTATTCAAATTTCTTTCTTCTTTAAAGCCTGTTTGGTATCGTTCATATTGCCCACCCAGATATAAATTATTGGTAATATATCCCTGAGCACCAGCTGAAAGGGAGTAAAAATAACTGCTATTGATAATATTGGTAGCTTTTTTACTATTTAAAGTAGGGGTAATTCCAGGATTAAAAAAAGTACGAATTTGAGCATTGCCAAATACTTGCAGCCTATTCTTTAAGGTAATTTCAGGAGCAACCTGCAAATAGAGCTGGGTATTTTGCACCGTTGTTTGCGCCCACAAATCTTGCCCTGCTGTGAAAAGGAATAATATACCTGTAAATAAAAGCCTTAAGCTACTGAAACGAACCATAAATTATACCTATTAAAACATTGACAAAACGAAAGGCAAAGCCCTTGTATTGAGCCTAAAGGCAAAGTAAAGGTTTCTTTTGTACCAAAACCAATAAATCAAACAATTGAGATGCCGTTCAACAATTTTTTCGGATGCTTATCATTCGCAATATTCTTACATTCGTCCCTACTTATTACACACCACCAATAACCCAATAAAATACTTACTGTGAAAATATTATCGCTTATGGCTGCGAGTTTACTTATTCCAGCCGTGCTTTTTGGACAGGAAAGCAATCCACTTTTAGCACCTTGGAAAGGACCTTATGGCGGTGTTCCACCCTTTGAAAAGGTAGAAGTGAAACACTTTATGCCTGCATTTGAAGTGGCTATCCCTAACGCATTGAAAGAAATTGATGCCATAGCCAATAATCCTAAACCTGCTACTTTTAGCAATACCATAGAGGCTATGGAATTAGCTGGTCAACAATATGATAGGGTGGTAAGGGTATATTATGTTTGGACCTCAAACTTAAACTCTCCTGAAGTTGAAGCTATTCAGACCAAAATAAGCGTGATGCTTTCTGAATACGATGATAAAGTGAAGCAAAATTCGGCCTTATTTAAGCGTATTGAGGCTGTTTATGAAGGTAAGGAATATGCAACTTTGAATTCGGAGCAAAAGCGATTGGTTTGGAATTACCATAACAACTTCGTGCTAAGTGGTGCCAAGTTAAATCCAGAGCAGAAAAAGCAAATCAGCGAGATTAACCAAGAACTTACTACTTTATATACCAAGTTCGGTAATAATCAATTGGCAGATGAAGCTAAGAAACACGTACTTATTTCATCAGAAGCTGATTTAGCTGGTCTGCCTGCCGATTTAAAAGAAGGTTACGCCCAAGCTGCTAAAGATGCTGGCAAAACAGGTTGGTTAATCAACAATACCCGTTCTGCCGTTGAGCCCTTTCTTTCAGCTGCCGATAACAGGGAGTTAAGAAAGCAGGTTTGGCAAATGTTCATTAACCGTGGTGATAATGGCGATGAGAACGATAATAACAAGATTATCAGTCAGATCGTGGCCTTACGTCAGCGTAAAGCCAAGGTAATGGGCTATGCCACTCACGCACACTTACGCCTTGCCGATAAAATGGCAAAGACTCCAGAACGTGCCATGCAATTGATGGAGCAAGTTTGGAAACCCGCTGTTAAAATGGTGAGCGAAGAAGTAGACTTAATGACTGAGGTTGCCAAAAAGCGTGGTGAAAATATCACTATTGAACCTTGGGATTATAGGTACTATATGGAGAAGGTTCGTCAGGATAAATACAATGTAAATTCTGAAGCCTTAAAGCCTTACTTCCAGATGGATTTATTGCGTGAAGGCATGTTTATGGTGGCGGGCAAATTGTTCGACCTTGGCTTTAAACCCGCTAAAGATGTTCCTGTTTTCCATCCAGATGTGAAAGTTTGGGAGGTATATAACCTTACGACCAATAAGCATGTTGGTCTATGGTATTTCGATCCGTATGCAAGGGCTGGCAAAAACTCTGGAGCATGGATGACGGATTACCGTGCCCAACATAAGCTAGGAAAAGGCAGCACTACTTTGGTTTCTAACAACTCTAACTTTATAAAAGGAAAGCCAGGAGAAGCTGTATTGGTTTCTATGGACGATGCCAATACCTTATTCCACGAATTTGGTCACGCCTTGCATGGTTTATGTTCAGATGTAACCTACCCTTCGGTATCAGGTACAAACACCCCAACCGATTTTGTGGAGTTCCCATCGCAATTACTTGAAGATTGGCTGCTAACTCCAGAAGTATTGAATAAATATGTGCTGCACTACCAAACCAAGCAACCAATTGATGCCGCGACTATTACAAGAATTCAATCAATGGGCACGTTTAACCAAGGTTTCAGCACGGTAGAAGCCCTTTCTGGAGCACTGGTAGATATGAAGCTACACTTGAGTTTGGCACCATCTATTGATGCAGATGAATTTGAGCGCACAACATTACAAGAATTAGGTATGCCTAAAGAAATGGTAATGCGCCACAGGATGCCTCAGTTCGGTCACGTATTTAGTAGCGACCAATACTCTGCTGGTTATTATAGCTATTTATGGGCCGATGTGCTAACCTCAGATTGTTTTGAAGCATTCCTAGAAGGTGATGGTCCTTACGATAAAGCGGTGGCCAAGAAACTAAAAACCTATATTTTCGCAGCAGGGAACACCCGCGACCAAGCCGAAGCTTACAAACTTTTCCGAGGCAGAGATGCAAGTCCTGAAGCTTTAATGCGTAAGCGTGGCTTTGCCCCTAAAAAGGACTTTAAGAAGAAAAAGTAAGGAAATAGTTACTAAAAAGCACCCCGTAATTTGAAAGTCACGGGGTGTTTTTTGTTAACACTAACTCAACTTCACAAAAATAGCGTGACCATTTAAGTTGTGAATTACCAGCTTGTTGGTGTCGGCTCTATGTTCTTCAACATATCGAGCTATGCCATCGCAAGTATGGAAGCCATAATCGTCAAACACAATCATGCCACCTACTTGAAGTTTAGGCCAAATCCAATCTACAATATCAATCGCCGACTGGTACACATCAACATCAATATGGCAGAACTTAAACTGAGTGTCGGTAGGAATAAGATGCTGAGTATCGTCTGGAAAAATACCCTCTAAAATCTGGATATTTTTTAGCGATAGTGTATTGAACAAAAGCTCCTCTACCAGAGAACGAGAAGTATCTGAGTGCTCTCCACCTGTATAGGCGCTATCTGCTGCTGAAGTTTTAACAACACCTTTAAAAGTATCTGCCACATAAAGCACGTTATTGGAATTCAGTGCTTTTAACTGACTACCAATGATCCCTGCAGTTCCACCACGCCAAGTACCAATTTCAATATAAGCACCTGGTAATGGGTTTTTCTCACACTGTTCTACCAACTGCCAAAGCTCAAAACACCTGAAAACATCAACTAAGGTATTAGACTTAATCTTCTGAAAAACAGCCTGAAAATCAGCGTGATTTAACCAAGGAGAAAAATTAGCATGAGGAAGTACCTTATCGTAAGCAAACTTTCCTATGTTTTTGCGGTAATTCTTGTTCTTAATGATGGTGTATCCAAGCGGATTTAAAACAGCATTAATGGGTTTCTTAATATCAGGCATTGGCAAAAAAGGTGTACTACAAGAATAGGAAAACAATGGCTATTTTAAAAGTCTTAGGAGTAAAATCTAAGTGAATTGGTTAAAGTCTTGAATTGGATAGCTGTGATTATTTAAGCCTAAACCTATTTTCTGAATCAGGATTTACAAGATTTTAGGAAAAGGAGGATTGGTTTGTCTAGAACTTTGATTTTTCCTTGAATCCAGAAGGGATGACATTATTATAGCCTAAATAGAGCTCACCAACGCACCAAACCCCGTAGGGGTGA
>JAIYDB010000111.1 GCA_027487695.1 Cytophagaceae bacterium
CATTGGGATAATAGCTTTATGGTAGCAGGCTTCCCATGGGTATCGAAATACGACTCAAGTGGGACACTAATATGGAGGTCTAGGTATTATGAAATGCCATCGTTTCAATTGCCACCTGTAGTTACTTCAGTGGTTTATCCTCAGAATGGCGATGTTCTTATTGCAGGTGGCTATGACCCAATAAATGGTGCAAGAGAAGCAATGACCATTAGGGTTTCAGGTATGGGTCAAGAATTTCGTCCAGCGGAACCTCGACCACCACTTAGTGTAGAAAAAAATCAGGAACCTAACCTACAAGTGTACCCAAATCCCTTTACCAATACCTTGCGTCTTTCTCATAAAGGTACCGCCCAGTTATTGGATGTCCATGGCAGGGTAATTATCTCCCAAGCTGTGGAAGCAGGTGAGGAACTTAAAGTAGGCAATTTACCTAAGGGCATGTATCTACTCCGTCTGCAAAGTGTGGGTGGTAAGTTGTATGTGCGGAAGGTGGTTAAGGATTAACTAGAAAAGGGTTATTGAGATTGAAGTCAGTAACCCTTATTGAATAGCGATTTTTATAAAGCTGGCTTATACCTCTGCTAAATATTCGTGTACGAATTTAATGGCCATAGCCCCCTTCATCTGAGCGTAAATTAAACTCAGGAAAAATTTTCAGCTTGTCGGCAGAAAAACTCATTGTCTAAAATTGATTTTGCAACAGGCTATACAAAACTTATACTAAGTTGGGAAATACTAAGGTGGGCAAATGGCAGTAATCGGCAAAACTACAGCCAAAAAAAACGGCTTGCCTTAGGCAAGCCGTTCTACTGAAATTAATCAGCTATTGATTATTGCTTCACTACTTGGAAGAAAGCAGGAACAGAACCATCTACAGATACACGTAAGGTGTACATAGCAGCTGGTAGGTTGCTCAAGTTTAATTCAGTAGCTGAGCCAGATGTAGCAGTCATTACCACTTTACCAGTTACGTCAGTTAAGGTAATTACAGCATTGTTGAACTGTAAAGCACCGAAAGTAACGCTCAATTTACCTGTTGTTGGGTTAGGGTAAATCTTTGTAGCTGCTTCTAAAATAGTATTTGAACTAGTGATACGCTCAGAAATTGTATCTGCACCACAAGCATTTGAAATAATTTGAACTAAATCAAACTCTTCAGTACCTACTGGAGGGATGAACGATCCGCTACCTGTAGTTAATACTGCTGTAGTGGTAGTGCTATTAATAAAGTAGTTGATAGTGCCGCCACCAGTTGCTGTGCTAGCAACAGTAACAGTTCTTCCACTTACAGAGCTAATGAAGCCTGCTGTAGGTGCAACTGCGTTAACAACTGTAACCGAATTAGAAGGTAACGATACACAAGAGTTAGCATTAGTTACTTGTACAGTGTAAGCACCAGGAGTGGTGATGTTAATTGTACGAGTAGTTTCGCCATTGCTCCATAGGTAGCTTACTGCATCAGCAGGAGCTGAAAGCACTGCAGGTGTTCCACTACAAATAGCTCCAGTTACTACTGTAATTACAGGGGTTTCTGAAATTGGCTGTGCGGTAAAGTTTAACGTAGCAAAGTTATTGGTAGGAGCAATATCGTTACTAGAACGGAATGCAATACCTACAACATAAGTACCTACAGATGTTAAACCTAAAGTACGAGTTGGTAATGTTAACGGAGTACCTTGAACTACTGGAGTGCTTGGTAAGTTAACGCTATCAATTGTAGTTGCACCTCCTGGAGCAGTAATTGTGTAAATTACTCTTGTTACTAATCCGTTGAAGTTAGTTGTGTTTGTAATTACACCATTGTATGATAAAGATGAACCAAGACAACCAGTAGTAGCAGCAGCGTTTACAGCAACAGTCATATCAGTAGGACCGTTTACAGTAACTGTAACGTCGGCAGTATCGGCACCGCAAATACTTGAAGCAATTTGTCTGATAGTGTAAGTACCAGGAGCAACAAATGTAATGCTTGGGTTAGCACTAGTGCTTGAACCACCTGTCCAAGTATAGCTATAGCTATTTGCGTTTGTTGCAGTATTAGTAACAATTACATTTAGCAAGTTTGCAGTAGTTGTAAAACCAGCTTGTGCTAAAGGTGTAATAGTTGTTGTAACAGGTGCAGATGGTAACGACAAACATGGGTTAGTGAACGATGTGTAAGCAACTGTAAAAGAAGCTGCAGTATTCACTGTGATTGAACGTGTAGTAGCACCGTTACTCCACAAGTAGCTGGCACCATCTGGAGCAGTCAAAGTAATTGACTGACCTTCGCAGATTGCAGTTGCGCCTGATGCAGTAATTGTAGGAGTTGGTGATGGCTGAGCAACAACTACAGTAATTGTATCTGCATCGTTAGCGGTGTTGTTATCGCCAACAAAGTTTATACGAACAATAACTTGGTGGTTACCAGCTTCTGTAAATGTAAAGTTAGTTACTAAAGCAGTATCAGTTCTGCCGCCAATCAAGTAAGTCTGAATATCCGTACTACCAGTTGAAACTGTACCTGATGGGCTTTGGATACGATAAGTAAGTGTACCAACCTGACGAGGAGTAAAACCAGCAGCCGTGATAGCCGATCTGATTGGTAAAGATGTACCAACGCAAGGGGCACCTGAAGCTAAAGCTTCTACAGACTTATCGGTATTTTCAGCTAGTCCATTTGGTACATAGAAGTAGTTCAATCCTGTTTCAGGACGATCGTTACCATTTAAGTAACGAACACCGCTACCTAAGCCTAAACGGTTTGCCGTATTGTTCCAAGATGCAATTCCTGAACCAGCATTTGTTCTAAATGAATGAACAGTATCGCGGAAACGAATACCAGCTTGAACATTGAATACTAGAACAGTAGTTGGATCAAAGTTGCCAGTAAATGCGCCATATGAAAGCTGAACAGGACCATTCTCCCACATTCTAACTTGGTAGTTAGCTGTAACTGAATCGCGAGCAGCACCAGTAGTACTGAATGCACGGTTATTGAACCACTGCACTACAAAAACTCTGTTTGGTGCATTGCCTAGTACTCCAGTTCTAATGTTTGAAGTAATAGTATCAATACCAGTAATTTGGTCAAATCCGAAGGCAGTTATTAAGCTATCAGAAGCTCCAGTACCCGCAGTTCCCATTGGATTAGTTTCTCCTGCAACAGCAGCACTTGTTCTTAAGGCAATATAACCGTTAGGGCTAATTCTTGCAACTCTAGGATTACGGCCACCAAACTGGAAGTTGAATGGCATATTCACATTTACAAAGTTGTTATCGTTACTTACACCACTCAAAGAAGCACTTCTTACAGAGGCAGGCAATTCGTCATAAACGCTATTATCCTGAACAAATGTATAAGGGATATCTCTACAAGCTATTGTAGCAATGTTGTTAATACCTAAGAAGTTGTTGTTCAAATCTTCATCTGCTAGCAATGTCATTTCAATACGCATACCCGTAGTAATTGGAGGGGTTGGTAGGTTGAAAGTCACATTCTGTGATTCGCCAGCTAAGATTAGTGGGATAGATACAGTATCGGTAGTAAGTACTGCATTAGTTGCATTTAAGATAAAGCGTGTTGCTAACCTACCATCTGCAACTGGCTGTGTACCAGTATTAGAAACTGAAATAGTTTGGCTAAATACGGTATTAGCACACATGGTAGTAGGAACTACAAAGCTAGGAACATTCAAACCTAAATCACGATTGTAAATAATTGGTTGGTAACCAAATACTAAACCATCGTTTGGAATTACGCCTTCCGCTACACGCATGCTAGCAAAGTTGCTATATGCACGCTGAGCATCGGTCCAGTTTGACTGATCTAAGAAAATCTCGTTGTTGTAGAATGAACTAAAGTTCAAACGTAAACCACTTTGAACATTACGTAATGTACCTGTGTAGAATGATGGACCATATACCACTTCAATTCTATTTGAACCTTCAAATAATCTGATTTGGTAATTCAAGTTAGCAGAATCAGTTGCTGGGATGCTAGAAACATCCATATTAGACCACTGAATTACAAAAACTCTATCTGTTCCAACTGTTATGGTTGCAGTATCTACTCTTGAAGTTCCTAAGGTATTTCCAGATTGAATAGCGTTAAATGCGATTACAGATGAATCTAGACCAGGTGCAACTGTACCTAAAACGTTATTAGTTGTAGTAACCCCTGTTGTAGTTGTGATTGATCTACGGAATACAATATAACCATGGCGGTTTACAATAACTCTACCTACTCTATTACGTTGGAAAGCAAAGTTAATTGGCAACGGAATGTTAAGAGCCTGATTAATGTTGTTCACTGGTGGCAACATTAACGCTGCGCCTAAGGTATTAATTGGCTCATAAACACCAAGAGCATTACTAAATGTATATCCTGGCAATAAACAGTTTCTTACAATGGTGTAATTGTTTACAATGTTAAATGTGTTATTCAAAATATCCTGATCGCCAGGGTTTGAAATCACAATTTGGAAACGATAAACACCCGCAACACCTGGCCTGTAGGCTGGTAAAACAATGTTTACTGACGATTGTGGGTTAATTAGTTCGGTTGTACTACCTTGAACAGAGTCAATTAGTTGGTTTGTTGCATTGTTAAATACATACATTTTAACCGATGCGCCTACAACTAATACTGTAGCGTTATTAGTAATTGTAACAATAGGACGGAATGTAGTGCTATCGCAAAGGTTACCAATTACTGTTGGCATACCATTGATAGCGTCAACCAATAAATCATTAGAAAGTACTGGAGGGGTATAACCGAAAACCAAACCGCCTTGTGGAGTAATACCGTTATCTAAACGAACCTGACCGTTGTTGCTATAACCTCTTAAAGCTGTTAACCAATCAGTTTGATCAAGGAACATTTCCTCAGCATAAAAATTAGTAGTATTTACTTTAATACCAGCCTGAACTGTTCTAAATGTGCTACCTGCTGCATTGAAATAGAAATTGTTACCATAAGCAAATTCTATCTTGTTATCAATTTCGTGTAAACGAATTTGGTAGTTTAAATTAGCACTATCAGCCAATGGGAAGTTACTCACATCCATATTAGACCATTGTACTACGAAAATACGGTTAGGTGCGGTACCTAAAGTAGCGGTATCAACTCTAGAAGTACCAGCAAGGTTCATTGATTGCGGTAAGTTCATAGCAGCTAAAACTGTATCGCCAACACCGTTTAGAACATTAGTGGTTGCGGTAATGCCAGTTGTTGTAAGTACATTCTTCCTTAAAGCAATGTAACCATGGCGGTTAATAATTACTCTACCCATTGTTTTTCCTACAAAACGGAAGTTGAATGGTAAGCCAATGTTAACTACTTGGTTGGTAGTATTTACCAGTGGAATCATTACAGGTGTTCCTGTAGTAGAAATTGGCTCATAAGTTCCTACAGATGCTGTACGAGCAAAGTTTGGAGCATTACAATTTCTAGTAACAGTAAATACTGTAGCGTTTAACAAATCATTGTTAAATGGAACTTGATCCCCTGCGTTTATAACTCTGAAGCTAAATCTGTAGCCACCTAGGTTTGCTAATCTATAGATTGGCATAAACACAGTGTCAATAATAAACGGATCTAAAACTGAAGTATAGTTATAATCAACAGAGTCAATAATACCATTGGTAGCATTATTAGTAACATACATTCTCACCGAGAAAGCAACGTTAGCATTTGATGCTGTATTAGCTAAGATAACAAAAGGCTTAACACCTACACTATCACACATAGTTGTGATTGCCAGTGTTGGGAACCCTCCAAAACCTAATAAACCAATATCATTGGTAGGAGGAGGCGGAGGTAAGAAATCAATAATTGTTCCGGTTGGTACTGGTGCACTAGATACACCTGTTTTTACAGAGCTAAAAATATTCTTTCCTTCAGTTGTGTTTACCCAAGAGTTAACTCCTAAGAAACTTTCACGAGCTTGGAAAGTAGAATCGTTCAACTTTATACCAACACTTACAGGCACATGGTAACCAGGACCACCTGAAAAAGTATTGTTACCATAATGGAAACGGATACGACCACGTTCGTTAATAATCATTTGACCTTGGCTAAAGATAGTATCTCTATTTGAGCCAGTCGGATTTATTGCAAATAAGCTATCCCACTGAATTACTACTTCACGGTTAGGAGCAGATCCTCTAATTTCATATTTGAAAGCAGAAACTGAACGAAGGGTATGGTTGGCACCAAATAGGAATGCACCATTTTGAGTTCCAAGCCCATTAACAGCCATTTGAAGATTCGTAGCAAAGCTGCTTCTGTTTCCAAATAGAACAAAGCCTCTTCTGTGTGCAGAAATTTGATTGTATAGCGAACCAGCATAAGAAACACTAAAAGGAAGGTTTATTAAACCATTATTACCTGTGGCCAAAGCCATTACGTTAGTTCCACCAGTAATAGGCACATATGGCTCATTGCTCTGAACAACTGTATAGTCTATATCGTTACAATTTCTATTTACAGTTACTGTAGAACGTAATGTATCGTTAACAGCAACATCATCACCACCTATAAGGTTAACCGTTACGGTATATGCTCCTAACGATGGTAATAAAACAGGGGTAGTTAAATAAAGTGTATCAAAACCTCCAGCAGCAATAGTAGAACCAGCTACAGCTTGTGCACTTAAAACATTAGCACCTTGACTTACAGTTAATAAAAGGTTTGGAGTAGCTGTGTTTGCTCCACGGTTTCTAACAATAATACCAGGAAAAAGACTTGTACTATCACAAATTACAGCTCCTGATGGCATTTCAATTAAAGCATTTACCGCCAAATCGTTAGCTGCAGGAGGAACTGGGGTATAGATATATTTTAAACCTGCCGCAGGTGCAGTAGTACCAACAAATGGCATTGCATCGGCTGGCAAAACGCCAGCACTTGAGGTTTCCCAAGCAGAAGTGCCTGTTCCGGTAGATGTTCTAATAAAAAAATCGGTAAGTTCATTTGCTCTTAACCCTACAGAAGCAAGAGTACCAGCAGTACCACCAGTACCTCCATCGTTACCAGGACCATAGTGTACTTCTACTCTATTGGAACCTTCATACAATTGAAACTGCATATTAATTTGGCTTGTAGTAGCTGTTAAACGAACATAGTTTAAGTATTCCACTACAAAAACACGGTTAGGTGCTGTTCCAATTACTGATGACTTTATGGTACCTGCCGTTCCTGAAGAAAGGTCAGTTGCCATACCCATCACGAATTGCGAATTTGCATTTGAAGTCACAAAAAGTTGGTAGGACGTGAATGCAATATCGCCAAATACAAGAACGCCGTTATTGTTTGCAGATACTGAATTGAATGTTGTGCCATTAAAAACAAATGGAAAAGGCAGAGCAATTCCATTAATAGATGGTGCATCATCAACGTTTCCACCAGTTCTATGAACAGTAGCTGTTGCACCAAGAGGAACAAATGGTGCATTTGATGTTGAAAACGAATACTGCAACTGGGCAAAGCTTATTCCTGGAAGCAGGAACAAAAGCCCAAACAGCAAAGCCAAGAGCTTATTTCGCTGTAAGATTTTCGTGAGGTAATTGTTTTTCATTGGGTTGTTTAGAGAAGTACAGGGGTTTATGAAATAATTGATTTTTGAAATATTGATTCAGCAATGCCCTTAATGAATAGGGGCAGTCTTTTTATTCTAACACACAAATAACGGTGAAAGATGCAATGCAATCAAAAAATATTTATAAAAATAATTTTTTGGTACACAAACAAGGCTATGTACTATTTTGATTAGCTTTCGATAAAATATTCATTTTTCTTGAACTACAATGGACTTAAAGCGCTCGTTAACAGTTGTTTTACTCATTATTGCTTCTGCGGTACTATTCGCTGGGGCTGCAAAATTTTTAAACCGTGTTTCAAAAAACAGCTCTATAAATGAAGCTAGTAGCACACCAGAAGGGCTGCATCCTGAGTTTGCTGCCTATATAAGCGGCTACACTTCAGGTTTTATTCACTCAGATGAAGGTATTAAAATCAGATTTACAGAGGCAGTGATTGATTCTGGTGCTGTTGGCGAAGAAGTTGTTCCCAATCCTTTCAAACTAAATGTAGCTTGCAAGGCCTATTGGGACGATGATCGTACTATTATATGTAAACCAGAAAAAACTTGGGAGCGTAACACGGTTATTGAAGGCAAGTTTAAGCTCGATAACTACTTTAAAATAGTTAATGAAGAGTTGGAGCTATTTCCAATCAGGGTGCAAACCATGCCTCAAGAAGCACAGGTAGCGTTTAAAAAGTGGATTAGCACATCGGTAAATAGTAATGAATATGACTTAGAGGTGGCTGTTAACCTCATAGATGGTGCTGAAAACAAGGATTTAGAAGAAGCTTTTGTTGCAAAGCTAGGTACCACCAAACTATCTGGAACGTGGAACCACCATAGCAGGACAAAACACACTATAATCATTAGAGGTATAAAACGCACAAGCGCTGTTCAAACTTTAGAAGCAACCATTGATCTTGATAAAATAGGTGGTGAGGAAAGTTTAGCGTCAACTTTTGAGGTTCCTGCCCAAAACCAATTTCAGTGTTGGCAAGTAAAAGCAGATCGTGAAAAAGGCATCACCCTTAGTTTCAACGAAAATATAGTATCTGCCGATCAATTGAATGGGCTATTCTATTCAGAAAAATTTACTGTTTCGTCTATTGAAGTAGTAGGTACAGAAGTTTTCCTATACGGTAGCTTCGACGAATATATTTATGGCGATTTTCAGATTAAGCTAGATGGTAATGTAAAAAGTACCGCTGGTAATAGCCTTGGCAATAGTACCTATTTAAGTGTTGACCTTGGCGGTAATTTGCCTGGCATTAAAGAAGAATTTAATGGGAACAATCAATATATGTACCCGGTGGCTGGCAATAGCAAGTTTTCGTTTAGTGCTAGGGGCTTAAAAAGTGCACTGTTGGTAATCAATGAGGTAGAAATGAGCCAAATTGAAAACTCTTTAACTGAATCGTATTCTGAACTAACAGGCATAAAAGGAAAAGAAGTGGTGCGTAAGGTTGTGGGCTTAGGTACATTTTCAACCACAAGAGCCGATGGATATAATCTGTACCATCTTGATTTGAATACTTTATTCCCGCTTCAGCCGGGCAAAGGGTATCAGGTAAATCTGTCGTTCTCCGAAAGCGACCTGATTGAACCTTGTAATAACGATTTAGCAAGCATTGACCCATTAAAAGACCCAGCCTTCTCTCAGACCGATAATTACTATGATTATTACTACGGAGAAAGCTCTGTAATGCAGTGCATCCGTCAGAAAGGGGGTAACAACTCTGAAAGTACTAACTTTACTATCAATAGTTTTTTCCTTAAAACCAATATCGGGCTTATCGTTAAGAAGTTATCCAATTTTAAAACTGCTGTTTTTGCTGTAGATATTATGACTGGGGGCCCTAAAGCAGGCACAACAGTTAATATTCTAAAAAAAAAAAAAAAGGTAGTAGGTACTGGCACCACCAATACCGATGGACTTATCGTTTTCACCCATTCGGAAAATGCAGCGATTGTAAAAGCCACTGATGGCAGTAGCACCTCTATGCTACCCATCAATTCAAACTATGCACTTTCTGCAGTTTCTAATTATAGTTTAGAGGGTACAGGTTCCGATGTGAAAGCTGCCTACTTATTTAGCGAACGAGATATATACAGACCAGGCGATAGTATTCACTATGGTATTATTCTTCCTCCAAAGGCAGAACTAAATGCCGAAGAACAACGCCTACCTATTGTACTAGAAGTTACTGATAGCAAAGGAAGTAAAGTACTTTCTAAGGTTATTGCGAAGAACAATATCCAGATGCACAGGTACAGCTTGCCTACAAGGACAACTTGGCCTACCGGTACTTACAGGAGTACCTTAAGTATTGGTAATAAAGTCACCTATCGTAATATCAAACTAGAAGCTACCAAGCCAAATAGACTAAATATAAGCCTAAAGGAAACTTCGGACTTTTTGGTAAACAATAGTTCAAGCACTTTTAATTTGCAAAGCACCTATTTATTTGGTGCTAAGTTAACCAATGGTAAAGCTTTAGTTACTGGTACCGCTACTGATATTCCTTATACTTTTGAAAAGTTTGCCGATTATACTTTTTACGGTAATACAGAAGGAAAGTCAGAAAACGTGGTACTTTTCGAAGGTAAACTTGGAGCAGAAGGAACCGTAAACTTAGATTGGACTCCTAATTTAAAAGGTATCAATCCACAGTTAATTAAACTAACCACTACGGTTTTTGAAGAAAGTGGTGAGCCAAGTGTAGAGTTTAGCACAAAGGTGGTTTTCCCAACCGCAAATGCTATTGGTATTAAGCCTGAAAAGGTATTTGAATATGGTTCGCCAAGTTATACGAGAACGGAGCCTATCAAGTTGAACTATGTTTTCTTAAGCAAGGGTAAGTTAGCAACTCCACTTTCGCCTATTATTCTTAAGGTATTCAAACAAAACCAACGTTCGTGGTATAATGGTGAGTCTGACACTTATACTCAGCAAAATGAAAACCTAGAATCGCAGGTGTTTTCTGGGGCAATTCAATGGAAGAATAAGGGAGATTATACCTTCGATATTCCAACTCAATTTGCTGATGGGGAATACCGCTTCGAATTTGCAGCCTCTGATGGTTCTGCAAAAACGAATTTGATGTTGAGCATAAATGAATATGCTAGTGGTTCCAAAGCGATGAATGCCAATGAAATAACCTTGAGTACCGATAAAGAAAGTTATACCACCGAAAACACAATTAACCTTGCTTTTAACTCCCCTAAGAAGGGAATGGCTTTGGTTACTTATGAGCGAGGTAACCAACTTATTGGTCAGCAATGGGTGAATGTAGTTAGTGGTACTAACAATGTATTGATTTCACCAACACCTGAAATGGCACCTGGTGTATATATATCTGTAAACCTGATGCAAGAATACGCTTCGTCTGAATCGGCTCCAGATTTATTAAGGTACGGACTTAAGTACGTTGAAATTGGCAATAAGGGATCTAAACTTATTCCAGAAATAACAGTACCTGACAAGGTTTTACCTGAAGCCAATACTGAAATAACCGTCAAAGAAAAAGAAGGCAAGCCAATGACCTATATGCTAGCCATTGTAGATGAAGGTTTACTAAATATGACCAGCTTTTCAGCACCAAATAGCTATAATTACTTCTATGGCAAGCACACCTTAGGTGTAGAAAGCTATGAAAACCTAAGCCGCTTTGTAAATGCCCAACTTGCTCAATTCTCTAACCAAGCTACAGGTGGTGGCGATGCGGCAGAATTGAAGGCAATGGCAAACGCTAATGGAGCAATGGCCGATTTAGAAGCTGCTGGTTTCCGCTTTAAGCCTTTAGTAAAAGTATTAGGACCATTTAAATTGGGCGCTAAGGATAGTGAAAAGCATACTTTTAATGCCGAAGGTTATATAGGTGCCGTACGAGTAATGGTAGTTGCTGCCAACGACAGGAATTTTGGCGCAGCTGAAAAGCTTGTAGTGGTATCGTCTGATTTAATGATTCAAGGTGCCGCACCAAGGTTAGTAGGTCCTGCCGATTTGGCGAAAGTGCCTATAAGTCTGTTCGGAAAGAAGGGGCTTAAAAACGCAAACATCACCTTCACTGTAAAAGGCGAAGGAAAATTAGCGGGTTCATCTTCTAAGAAAGTAACCTTTACCAATGAACGAGCAACTGCCTTTATAGATGTAGCTGCCACAGGCAAAACGGGTATCATTAAAATTGAGGCGGTTGCTAAATCTGGCAAATGGCAACATACTTGGAAGGTAAACTTACCAGTGCGTTCTGCCTTAAGCAGACAAACCACGGTTAACACACTTGCTCTTGCACCAGGCGAAAGTAAAGCCATTGCATTTGGCAATACGCAACCAGAAGGCAAACCGATTATAGGTTTAGAAATAAACTCCTTGCCTAAGTTACAGATTGAAAAGCACCTAAACTACCTATTAGAGTACCCTTATGGATGCTTAGAGCAAACTATTTCTGGGGCCTTTCCACAGATTTATCTAAGCAAACTTACACAGCTAGATAATTCAGCTAAGAACAAAGCTGCTTTCCACGTAAAAGAAGCGATTAGCAAACTTAATAGCTTCAGAAGCAATGTTTCAGATGGATTTACTTATTGGCCAGGTACTAACCAAACCGAACCTTGGGCAAATTTGTATGCCTTGCACTTTTTACAAGTGGCAAAAGCTGAGGGATTTGTGGTACCTAATGAGTACAATAATCTACTAGCTAATAGCATTACCACTGTTCAGAAAAATGTAAACCTCGGTGCTACAGAAGGTCAAACCTATATTGCATATGCTGCTTATATAGCTTCGTTAAGTTCAAACGAGGAGGATGACGATGAGCTTATCAATACTTTTGCCATCCCTACAGCTAACGCCTTAATACAACGTTCGGATTTAACAGAAGAGGCAAGGTTACTCTGTGCGCTTACCTTGAAAAACTACCAAGTTGCTGGTCCTGCGATGAATGCTAAAGTTGTTCTGAAAGCAAGCAGTATTACTTTCAGCAATCCTTTAAGGGTTTCTGCTTTAAGGTTATTGGTATCGAGTCAGTTGAATAAGAACAGTGCGCAATCGTTTGAAATAGCCAACAACTTGGTTACTGGCATAAACAATAGCAACTGGTACAATACCCAAACTGTGGCTTGGTCAATGATTGCTCTATCGGCCTATTCAGATAAGTTTGGAGGTAATAGCGCAACGGCAGCTGTAACCATTGGCAGTAAACCTACTGAAAACATCTCCCTAAACGGTTTATCGTGGAGTAGAAATATTGCTCCAAGAAATGCCAACAAGGGTGTAACCGTGAAGAATACGGGTAAAGGCACTTTATACATCAATGCAGTTACTAATACCCTGCCAAAGCCTGGCGAAGAAAAGAACAATAGCAGTCAGATGGACGTGAGTATTGCCTATATTGGCTTGAATGGAGCTGCAATTAATCCTGCAAATTTATCAAGCGGTACTAGCTTTAAAGCAATTATCACTGTAAGGCAAAAAGCGAATTTGAATACAGAGCACGCAGCCATAAACTTCAGAATTCCAGGAGGTTGGGAATTGGATAATTCCAGACTAGCTAATGATACCGATAACCCATATCCTAATACTGAATACACAGATATTAGGGACGATAGAATGTCAATCTTCTTAGGAATGCGTGCTGGTGAGGTTCGCACTTTTGAAGTTGGATTGAAAGCCACTTATGCAGGTAAGTATTTTATGCCAGGCCTTCAGGCAGAAGATATGTACCAAACCTATATCAGAAGTTCAAAAGCAGGCAGTTACGTAGTTGTTACGCAATAGATTTTGGAGCCAGCAGGAGCCATTAAGCGGGCGGCCGAAGGCCGCCCGCTTAATGGCTCCTGCTGGCATTGTCCTCCTCATTATCCTATCACTTTGGTATTTCGGCATACAACCAAATCAATGGTTTAAAACCGATTTCGGCACCCTCATTCTCGATAACCAAGGCAAGCCCCTTTCAGCTGCCTTAAATAGCAACGAGCAATTCAGGTTCGTACATACGGATAGTATTCCTAACAAAGTAAAAACCTGCGTGCTTTTGTATGAAGACCAATACTTTTACTACCACCCAGGCGTAAACCCAGTGGCTTTAGGTAGTGCTTTATGGCAAGGAGTTAAAGGCAAAAAACTCAGAGGGGGCTCAACCCTATCTATGCAAGTGGTTCGCTTGGCAACAGGTAACAAGGCTAAAACCATCTTTAGAAAAGTAAAAGAGATAGTCTTCGCTACCCGATTAGAAGCTGCCTTCTCAAAAGATGAAATCCTTGAAAAGTACTTAAGCTTGGCTCCGTATGGTGGCAATATCATTGGCATTGAGGCAGCATCGTGGCGGTATTTTGGTAAAGCACCTTCTGGGCTAAGTTGGTCGCAAGCGGCAATGTTAGCCGTATTACCGAATAATCCTGCTCAATTATACCCGGGAAAAAACAATGAATTGCTTAAAGCCAAGCGTGATGCCTTGCTAAAAAAACTCCTTCAAGAAGAAATAATCAGTCAGGAAACCTACCAACTTTCCGTTTCAGAATCTATTCCAAACAGGCAAATATTTTTCCCTCAAACAGCTACCCACTTATTACAGCAGGAACGAGAGAAAAGTCCGCAGGGTTCTACGATTAAAAGTACCATCAACAGTAATTTACAAAATCGTTGTACCCAAATTGCCGAACAATACGCTCGCAATCAACAAATTACAAATAACGTACATAACCTTTCTATTGTAGTAACAGAAACAGCCACTGGCAAAGTGCTCGCTTATTTAGGCAATGCCCCAGGAGGCTACACCCCTAATTGGTACGTGAATGCTGGGGTTGCCCCACGTTCTTATGGGAGTTTGCTCAAGCCATTTTTATACGCTGCTGGTCTAGACCAAGGTTTAATTTTACCAGAAGCTTGGTTAGAGGATATTCCTCATAGCTACGGTGGTTATTGCCCTAAAAACTTCTACAATACTTACCAAGGCTACGAAAAAGCAGATAAAGCCTTGGCGAATTCCTTGAATACTTGCTTTGTTTCCTTGTTGCATAATTTTGGCATTCAGCGATTCCACCGATTGATGAAAAACTACGGCGTTCGCCTGCCACAGGAAGCCTCACACTATGGATTAAGTATTGCACTTGGTGGAGCGGAAAGCAACCTTTGGCAACTTACTTCTATGTATAGAAATATAGGTTGGCTCGCTCAATCCAATAAAAATGGATTGATTGCTAATGAAATTGGTCCTATCTATTATGACAAACCTACCATCAATCAACAGGCAGATGCGGTTCAGATTATCAGCAAGCAAGCCGCCTACCTCACTTTAAAGGCAATGGCCAATTCTAAGCGTCCCGATTTAAGTGCACATTGGGTCAACTTCGCTGAACGCCGACAAATAGCTTGGAAGACAGGCACTTCCTTTGGTTTGCGCGATGCTTGGGCAATAGGGGTTACCCCTAATTATACCGTGGGTGTTTGGGTAGGCAACGCCACTGGCGAAGGACGTCCAAACTTAACAGGTACCTTAGTGGCTGCTCCGCTTATGTTCCAACTATTCGAACTATTACCAGCTGAAAAAGCGTGGTTTAAAGCACCAAACTTGGAACCTATAACCGTATGCGCCACAACAGGTTGGAAGGCTACAACAGCTTGCGATAGCACAAAAACTGCATTTAGTTTACCCTTAAAAACTACGGTAAACCTTGACTGCAAATGGCATAAAACCATTGTAACCAATGACTTAGGCACTCATCGTATTAACTTCAATTGTTACGATGCTGCAAATGCCACAAAACGCAATGCCTTAATCATTGAAGGTGCACCGCTGTGGTTTTACAAGGAATGGGAACGCAAAAATTACGCCTCGTCAAGTCCTATGCTATACAAGGAATACCCTTGGCTAGCGGGTTGCTTGCCGTCCCAATCTGAAGCACAAATTGTATATCCTGCCAATGGGGCAACCATTGTACCGGTACAAAAGAAGGCCGAAGAAACCTTAGGTTTCTATGCAAAAGCCACGAATACCAATTCAAATTCCGAACTTTACTGGCTGCTAAACGGTAATTACCTCACCACCTCCAAAGGAAAAGGACACGTATTTGTCCCTACTCCCCAAGGAAGTGGCATCCACACCCTAACCGTAATTTCTGAATACGGAACCACCCATAGCGTTACATTCTATACCCAATAATGAACCCATACCTACCCCCTACCAGACTGAAACCGTGGAAAATAATTAGTTCTAAACTGGTTTTTGAAAACAAGTGGTACAATGTAAAACAGGATCTAGTGGAACTCCCTAACGGTTTGGTGATGGACGATTACTTTGTGAGTGTGCGCGACGATGTATCTATTATTTTTGCCATTACGCCAGAAGAGGAAGTTTTGGTGGTACGTCAATACAAACACGGGGCCCAAGAAATAGTAACCGAATTGCCTGCTGGCTTTTTTAATCAAGGTGAAGACCCTGCCGAAGCTGCAAAAAGAGAACTAGCCGAAGAAACAGGTTATACCTCTACCCAATGGACCCTGCTCCGTCAAACCCACGACAACCCGACAAAAGACAATAATAAGTTCTATCTATTCCTTGCAGAAAATTGCACCAAAACCCTTGACCAGCAGTTTGATATAAGCGAAGATATTGAAATTTTCAAGGTGCCTTTGCCTGCCTTTAAAGAGATGATTTGGGGTGGAGAAATTAAAGTACATAGCATGATCAGTGTAGCTATTCTAGCTTTAAAGTATCTGAATAAGCTATAAAAAACAAAAACCGCCTCTAAATGAGAGCGGCATTTGTATCTTCAAAAGAACACTAGGTTAATTATTATCAGAAGGTTTTTTCAAACCGTAGATTTCATTGCTGTTATATTAAGAAGACCGATATTATATGGTACAAGTTGCCTAAGACAGAAAAAAAATCTAAAAAAATTACAATTCCCTTGTAATTGTATCGTTGGCAGTGGTTTGGGCTATTTTATTATTATTGCAGACGTTATAGTCTGAACTATGATTTACAGGATTAAGATGATTCTAAGGATTTTTTACACTCGCACGGCAATCATACATAATCACAACAATCATCCAAATCATAGTTCAAGATAAAATTTACTCTCACCCCCAAGTGTGCTGCCCTGCGGGCAGCTTAATTGGTGGTTCGTTATTGTGGGTTGTAGAAATCTTCTTTGTTATAATAATTTCACCCCTCCGGGGTTAATTTATTTTAAATCAGGATTTGCTGGATTGTAAGAAAGGGAAGATTTATCTTGAACTGTGATTAAAATGATTGATGTGATTAACTATGATTTTTTACGCTTGGACAACAATCATTCTTAATCATAAAAATCACCCAAATCATAGTTCAATACAAACGCAAACTGCCAGCCCAACGGGCTGGCAGTTTTGTATAATCCTTTAAATATTAACTCCTTAACTATTTTACAACCAAAATTTTACTGCCTCCGTTAAAACGAACCGTATAAACACCTTTTGCTAACTTGGAAATGTTTAATTCGTTAGTTTCTGTTGCAGGTTGGGTACTAACTACCTGACCTAAGGTATTCAGGATTTCTAAAGTTCCTGTTCCAGTTGTTTTGATAGTTACTTTATCAGTTGCTGGGTTAGGGAATACTTCAAAAACTGTTTCGGCTAATGATTTTTTGCTTGATGTAATGGTGATAGGGTTACTTAAAGCACTAGTACGATTTCCTATAATTGCATGAACCGTGTAAACACCATCGCCTTGAATTAATATTCTCCTGCTATTATTTCCAGAAAGTAATTGAATACCATCTAAAAACCACTCATAACGGTCGGCATAAATAGACGCTTCTAAAGAATCAGTGCCCACAATGCTAATTCTGATTTGGCAAAACGTGGAATCAAACACAATGCTTGCCGTTCTGGAAGGCAGACTCCAACAACCTGAGCTATCTTGTACCTCAGCTGAAAATACTCCCGTACCACGAACTGCAATGCTACGAGTAGTTGCACCGTTATTCCAACGGTACTGGTTGTAAGTTCCCGCAACACTTACAATAACTTCTGAACCGATGCAACGATTTCCAGCACTATCAAATGCAATTTGAGGGGCTGCTGGGCTGGTTACACTTACAACAATTGGGTTAGAGTTTGCAGAAGTACAGGCTCCTGAAACAACCCTAACAGAATAATTACCAGCTGTATTAACTGTTATGCTTCTTGTCGTATCGCTAGTGCTCCAAAGGTTACCTGTTGCAGCACTTGAAGTAAGTATGGTTGAACCGCCAAGACAGAAAGTGGAAGATCCTGTTACAGAAGGTGATGTAGGAGTAGTACAGCCATCAGGAGAAAGTTTGCGGATTCGATCATCTCCAGCATCTGCAACATATATATTGCCTAGACCATCTACTGCAACTCCTGCTGGCGAATGAAAACGTGAAATAATACCAGGCCCATCTCTAGAAGGAATTGTATCTGTTGCACCTGCAATAATTGTAACTATGCTCTCATTAGTTATTTTTCGTATTGTTTTTGCATAATAATCTGAAACAAAAATATTACCTGTTTCATCCCTTGCAAGTCCAAAGGGATAAGATAGAGATGCGTTTCCCCAATTTTGAGAACCTGCAATTGTAGTTACTAAACCAGCCGTTGTGATTTTTCGGATTCGAGCATTTCCAAAATCACCACCGTCTGCAACAAATACGTTACCTGTAAGATCAACCGCAATTCCATTTGGTTCAGTAAAACGAGCTGATGCTGCTGCACCATCTGCAAAACCAATTACACCATCACCCGCTACAGTAGTAACCAAACCAGTCGATGTAATTTTTCTAATCCTCTGATTATCAGCAACAAATAAATCGCCATTGTTTGCTACTGCTATTCCAGAAGGAAGATTAAAGGATGCTGCGGCACCTGTACCATTTTGGAAAGTGCCATTTCCTGAACCTGCAACAGTCGTAACTACTCCTGCAGATGTAATTTTTCGAATTCGGTTATTATTTCTATCTGCAACAAATAAATTACCTGAGTTATCTATAGCTATACCTATTGGTTCATTAAATGATGCGTTGGTTCCAATACCATCAGAAAATGCTGGATTTCCAGAACCTGCAAAAGTTGTTACAACTCCATTCGACGTAATTTTACGAATGCGATTATTGTACCTATCTGCAACATATACATTGCCAGAGTCATCTATAGCTAATCCTGATGGCGAATGAAAAGATGCCCCTATGCCAGTCCCATTTGAATAACCATAATTTCCTGAACCTGCAAGAGTTGAAACAGTGTAGGTCTGTCCCCACGCCATTAAAGGCAATAAAAGTAATAATGTAAAAAGCCGTGCTAAGTAATTCTTCTTCATTTGGAGTGTTGGTTTTTTCTTTATACTCCTTGTAATAAAAAAGTAACCCACTTTTGCGGTAAATTTTTAGAGAAAACAAAGAAGCCCGCCTAAATTAAATCAGACGGGCTTTTGCAATCAGATTGGAGCAACCTGAAACCAAATCCTATCATACCCCATTACAATCAGGCTACCAGCTGCACCAAATCTTAAAACCTTTTACACCACTTCAAAAAACAAAAGGCTAAACAAAACTAGTTTGCTTAGCCTTTTAAATTGTGAGTGGGTATTCCTTAAAAACCCATACCGCCCATCGCAGATGGATCGTAGTCTTTTATGCTGTAACCTGCTGGTATGGCAAAATCAGCTGCGTTTTGTTTAACTGCCTTTACCTCGGTAGCTAAAAACTCCATTTCAACAGGACCTATGCCCATTTTCATTTTTAATACCATGCCTGGTACTTTGGCATTCATACCTTGGAACATTGAACTCTTTGCATCGTCAGATACTTTGATCTTTTCAGTAGTCCACACGCTCATTGAAATGCTTTGGGTACCGCCATCTTGTCCTTTTACCTCTACATCAAGCACATAACGAGTACATTCATACCCAGCAATGGTTAGCTTTTCGCCAGTATTGGTTACTATAACCTTAGGCTCATCGCTTTTTTCGCCCTGCTTAGATTTATCAGGCATTTTGTAAGCCACCTTTTCTGTTGACTTCAACATATAGGTTACATTCTTCAGGATGAGTAAATCTTGAGGCATCATACCATCCATTTTAACTCTGCCATTACCATCTGCCTTGGCAAAGACATCCATCTTGGTTGGCATAAAGGCCTTCATCTGGTCGGCTCCTTCACCCTTAACCGATATTTTATAGCTGATTACGCCTTCAAATCCCCTTTGGGCAAAAGTGTTTGTACCTGACAAAGCAACTGCTACAAGTACTACTACCAAGGCAAAAATTTTCTTCATATGTGTAGTTTTTTATTGAAACAAAAGTAGTCCATAAACTCAAACTGCCAATAGGGAAAACTGATAAAAGGCGAATATTAGTTACAGACTAATACTGGCTTGTTTTGTTGGAAATATCAGCACCAAATACACCAATATTACCTTTAAAACACCAACTTTGTTGCCCGAATCAAGTTCTTTAAACAGAACAAGCCTCTCTATTGAATTTCACAAGTATGTGCGGAATTAGTTTATTTATTGGTAGTAACGCTGAAACAGTAGCTCGTAATACCCAAAAGTTATTTGATTTTCAAAAACACCGTGGTCCTGATGGTGGCAAAGTGGAAACCTTGGCCCTCCCTAGTGGCAAGCATATTGGTTTGGCGCATAACCTTTTAGCACTTACTGGGAATTCAAAACCTGCGGTGCAACCATTGCACCATACTGCCAGCAATAGTGTATTGCTATTCAATGGAGAGGTTTATAATTATGAGAATTTGAAGCAAATCCCTCAATTACAGGGGACTGATTGGGCAACCGATTCAGATTCAGAAGTTTTGCACCAACTATTACTCAAGTTAAAGCTTCCTGCCTTGCAACAGGTAGATGGGATGTTTGCCCTTGCTTTAACGGACCTTAATCAAGAGGTTATGATTTTAGCACGCGATGCCGCGGGGATGAAACCGCTTTATTATCATACTGATGCGGAAGGCAATTTTATGGTAGCTTCTGAACTGAATGCGCTCGTAAAATGTATGGATAAGCCTACCCTGCACCAAGAAGCGGCATCGGCATTGTTAAGGTATAAGTATAGTGCAGCTCCTCAAACTATTATTAAGGATGTATTTGAATTGGTTCCAGGTCAGTACTTGATTTGGAACAAAGGCAATATAGAACTAGGTACTTGGGCAGCCAAAGTGAACGAAAAGCCACATTTGCATATTGTTCAGCATAAACTGAAAGAGGTATTTTTGAATGGGGTAGCCGCTGAAACATCAGGTGTTTCAAATCCAGCAGTTTTACTCTCTGGTGGGGTAGATAGTACCCTGATTTTGGCAAGTTTAGCAGAAGCTAAAGTAGCAAATATTACTGCGTACACAGCAGTTCCTGAAGGACAATCGGATGCTGATGCTAAGGCTGCCGAACAAGCAGCACAACAATATGGTGCCACTTGGAAACCCGTAAACTACTCGGCTAAGTTGTTAGCACAACTACCAACTTATTGCAAAGAACTCAGCAACCCCATTGCCGATGCCGCAGGTTTAATCACTTGGCACTTATGTAAAAATATTGATGCAAACCATAGAGTATTGCTAAGTGGTGCCGGTGCCGATGAGTTGTTCCTAGGCTATAACCGACACTATGCTTATGATTACTATCTGCAATTCCCTAATCTGCTCACCAATAGCGTTTTTAAAGGTATCTTAAAGTTGTTTCTAGGCGATAAATCAGTTAGTCATTTCTTAGATTCTATTTCAGAAAACAAGGCCCAAACCTGGGATAATATCAGAGCGAATAACGACTTCCCAGCAAATGCGTTGCCACATTTAGCTCCACAAAAATTGAATGAGGCACAAGCAGAAAGCTCCCCACTTGATTTTATAGCCCAACACGACCGTCAAAATTACTTGCCTTACGATGTGCTGAACGTAACTGATAGTGCAGCTATGGCAAGTGGTAAGGAAGTGCGGATGCCTTTCCTAAGTACGCCATTATGGAATATGGTGAATAGTATGGTAGCTGGTCAGTTTATTGAGCAATCGCCTAAATGGGTGTTGAAGAATATGCTCAGTTCAATGGGAGGGAAAGTATTTGCCAAGCGCAAGAAAAAAGGTTTCGGAATTGATTGGTCGGCTTGGTTGTATGGAACTACAGAAGGCAAGCAACTATTAGCTGAACTCAAGCAAAGCAAAGTAGCCCAAGCCTTGGTTAGCCCTCAGTTTTTCAATGAAATACTTAGCAAAAAACACTTAGCTCAACCAGCAATGAGTTTGTTGTTTCTACATTATTGGATGGAAGCCAATGGAGTTCAATTAGGTTAACATACCGTTATATTAATATAGCTAAAGTAAAAATCCCATTTCTAACGGAATGGGATTTTTAGTATCACGAAACTGAATTTCAATGATTTACTTTTAAGATCACTTTTAGACTGTTAGTTTGGTAAGCGCTATTCACCCTAACCACATACATACCAATAGCATACTTAGCAGATGCTATTTTTAAGGCAGTGGCTACCCTTTCAAACTTCCCTTCTGAAGCAAATACTTGAGTTCCCATGTTATTGATTACAGAAATACTTACTTTTTCATTGCCATAAGATGCCAGTAGCGATATGTTTTCAGCTGGGTTAGTTTCTATTTCAACTACAAAACCAGTAGCATCTGCATTCAAATACTGTGGTGCGGTGGTATAAGTTTTACCATCGTAATCAGTTTGTACCAATCGGTAATAGGCACTGCCGTTAAAACCATAATCGGTATATTGGTATTGCATTTTAGCATTGGTAGTACCTGCACCTTTCACAAAACCCATTTTGCTGAAAGTTATTCCATCTGTACTGCGTTCAATAGCAAAGCCTTGGTTGTTCAATTCTGAAAGGGTGCTCCATTGAAGTAATGCTGCACCGTTCCTCAATTTTGCCGTAAAACCAGAGAAAGTAACAGGTAACAAGTCCTCGCCATCCCCTGCGCCAAAGCTACTGAAGCTAGTAAGTCCGTTCCAAGTTAGGGTTTGGTAGTTGCCGGTTGTGGTTCTGGTATAATTATTCAATCCAGCCCTTAATAAACCAGAGGTGTTGTTAAACTTATAAGGAATTAGGTAACTACTATTACCTGTAACTCTTGCTGTCGGATAACTCAACCTGACTGAATACGAGGTAGTTGTAAAGTTAATGGGATCAATATTCCAATAGTTATTCAAGTAATGGTTAGGCGATTCAGCCACTAGACTAGGCAATACTTGTCCCTTCACTTCTGCAATCAGGAAAGGATTGGCTTGTGCTACCACATTATTCAAACTTACTTTAATAGGCAAATAATGAGCTGATGTCCCCAAAGGCAAACTCATTTCTGGCTCCTCAGTATTTAATGCTAGTTTAACTGAGTATTCTGAAGCGTCAATATAGTTTTGAGCAGAATCGCCAGTTTGAACCACAGTAGCCGGAACGCCATTTTCTCCAAGAATTAACCGACCGCCATTTAGTTTAAGTTTACCACCACCTAACACTAGGTTATCTGTTACCACTAGAGAGTCTGTTAACGAAACTAGGCCATTGGTAGCCCCCATAATTTGTAGCGATTTTACTCGCTTCGGAAATTCAGCACCTGTGTTACCATCACCAACAAATCTATAATTTGCATTATTAGAGTAAGACTTATTCGCTGTTTGAATAGCAGTTGCTATCCCTGTTGTACCCGTTGCGGCACCAAAAATGATGGTTCCATCAGTAGCAATTTCAAAAGTACCTGCACCGCTAACGGAATAACTGCTGGTATTTAGGGCACCAGTTAATTTGCACTTAGCACTTTCAGCAAGCACCAAATTACGGCTCAGTTGTGCATTTGCTTCATCAATCCAAAGGGTAGTATTACTACCTAAAGTAGTGGCAATATCAATGCTTTGCAAGGTTGGGGCTCCCATAAGGCGTAGCCTTAAATTATCTGAACCTTCGCCCTTAATTGTAGCACTAGATCCGAAAGTCAATGGTCCGCTCACAAAAATTTCTGCTTTTGTATTCGGGTGCTTTTTAGTGAATAAGGCATTATTGCCAATTACCAAGGTATCAGCATTCAATACCAATGAATCGGTTGTTTGGGTAGATGTAGATAAACTGAATTTGCCTAAAACCTCTAATCGCTTTACCTCTTGAGTTTGGGTTGTCCCCGCTGAACTTGCCGATAAATACACCGTATCGTTCGCGTTATCAATCACTAAACTACCACTAGCAATATTCTTATTCACAGCTCCTAGTGTAACTACACCATTGGCGGCACGTACTCTTAAGTTATCAAAACAAGCAATGGAAGAACCAATATTACGGGTTACCATATCTTGAGCAACCCAAGTTTGTGCAGGTACATTCTTTAAGTAAACTGTACTACCAATACTTGGTACCAAATTAGCATCAAGATTTGTACGCACTTGAGTTAGCGTTGCACTTGGCATATCCACCTCAAACAAACTGCCATTATCTAAGATAATCTGACTGCCGTTAGCTTTGGTAATTGCTGCCTTCGCAATTAAACTTCCACCTGCTTTCACTTCTAAGTTTTGGCTTAAGGTTGTGGCGTTTGAAACAGTAAATGCACCATTATTTTCCACAATAACTTTACCAGCAATAGCTGAGCCTGTAAAGGAAACGGCATGCTGAATTACCTCATCATAAGCAGTTTCACTTGCTTTACGTACCCTGCCATACTTACCACTTGTAGAAGTTGCAAATGGCGCATTCGCTAAAACAGACTCCCATATAACATCGGTATAGTTTCCGCCTGCAATGGTTCGCTTTTCAATTATGGTGTATTCTGTAAAGCTAGTATTAAACGCACTGGAAGTAATTGTGAAAGATCCACTTGTTGCCTGAATTTGTAAGCCAGTAATATTTTCATATACTGGTATGTTACTTGCACCATTTAAGGACAGCATACCTGATTCAATACTTAATCCCGAAGGGATTAAAGCATCTGTAGTATTTGGTAGTAAAGATAAACTTACAGGTTGTTCATAATCTAAATCTGTATTACCAAAGCCATCAACAGCATATAATTGGAAATTCACTAACGATTGTCCATCCGAAGGGGTAGCCGTAATCGTGTTCTTAAAGCTTAGGACAGAAGCGGTTACCTCTAGTCTATTTATATCGCCAGTTATTGGAGTAGTTCCTGAGTAGGCTGCTATGCCAGAGCCTGCACTACTGGCTACAATTGAATGAAAGCTGAACGAAAGCTGCTCATTATCAGTAACAGTAGTATTAAAAGTTACCTTAAGGGCAAAACTATTGGTATTATTATCAGGAACTGAATGTGCTAAACCTGTAAAAATTAAGCGGTTATTAATATCATCCTTAGAAGTTAACGATCCAATTTTAGTGCTACCGACATAGATGCCAGCATCTCTAATAGCGGCAACATTATTGGATTGTATTAAAATGCTATTGATAATGGTGCTTAAATTATCTGAACCTGCTGTAATTACATCGTCAGTAATACTGAAATTCAAAACTGGGACACTATTCAAATTGGTCACAGTGGCCGATTGGTAAGCACTATAGTTTATATTACTAGAATAACCAGAAGCGGTTACAAGAACCTCAGAACTATTACTTGTAATACCGGTAAAGCTTATTCCAATGCTGTAAGGCGAGGCATTGGTAGCGTCAGATGCTACATTAATGCTGTAACTATTATTACCAACGCTTGGGGTAAGTGTAAACACCACATCAGTAAATTGACCTGCATTTACTGTGCTACTTGGAGCGATGAAAGAACCGGGAACAGCTGTTATGGCTACCGATTCCAAATTTGCATTACCATTGGCTGAAATGCGTAGAGTAAAAGTTTGGCTATTTCCAGCTACCACTGTACCAAAATTCACATTGCCATTTGCAGCTACGGTATTGCCATTAACCGCTAATGAAATTGTAGGATTTAATGTGGTAAAACTACCACCTGCATTAGCATTCTTTGCAGAATAAGCAGCTGTCCAAGTATTGCCATTAAATGCGTGGATAGAATAAGTATAACTGGTATTCTTAGTTAAGCCAGTAACTGTAACCAATTTATCTTCGCCTAAATAAACGATTCTTCCTGCGCCATTTGTGAGGGTTAATCCACTTACCAAATCTGACTCAGAACTAGTTGGAGTACCCGTGATCGCTGTTTTTACCAAAGGTGCGCTTCCATAGGCAGCATTGGCGGCATAACTTGTGTATCTATCAACTGGGGTTCCAGTAGTAGTGGTATGGAGTACCACCACATATCTCGGTGAACCTTCAATTCCTGAGAAAGTAACCCCACTAAAATCAATAATAGCCGATGTTTTAGTTATTCCCGTTACGGTTGCAGTTCCTGAACTGTAAACTGGAGCAGCCATTTTAATATCCTTGGTTGTAAATAAACCATCCGTATTTTCAGTGAGCGACCAATTAGCTGTATTCAATGTTCCTGAACTTGAAGTTGCCTTGATATCTGTACTGGTTCCGCTTACAGCACCCGTAAAGCGATAGTCGTTTGCTATGTTGGCATTTGAATTTCCTATGTTCAAGTTTAACCCTACTGATGGAGCATAGCTATTGCTTTGTTCAGTAACCGAGCCGTTTGAGGTTTTCCAATTATTCAATCCGAAATTAAAGCCAGCTAAAAAGGTAGGCGTGCTGGCTGTTGTAGCGCAGGTAGTAAGCAGGTTTTCTGTACCGCTATACAGAATAAGTTGGTCGCCCACATTCTGATTAAGGTTACTTGCATTTGCAATTCCACCATAAATGGTAATAACCCCATCGGAAGCGTTTAAATCGTTAGTGCCCGTGGCGTTCCAAATGATGTTGACAAATGTACCTGCTGGTACACTTTCTAAACCTGAACTTGGGAATGTAATTAAAGCGTCGTTAGTAATATCTAAGAAACTACCTGCACTACATAAGCCTCTATCGGTGAGCTTTATACTATTTAGGTTCATTTTCTTTAGCGTAAGTAATTGAACCTTTGTTCTTCTGCTTACTTCAGCTTTATGTAAACCTAAATTACTTACCACATCAACATTTGACTGATCCCATTCTGTGCCTAGGGTTGGAAAAGAACAAGGTGCATTTGTTGGATCAGTGGTAACTCCATTTACAACTGATATCTTCCTAACAAGCGTTTTATCTAAAGTTGAAAATGAGCCTGAAGTCCAAGCGGTTCCAGGGTCGCAACCGATGTTCCCAAAAATATCTACACTAGTAGCAAAGGAGGCTCCTTTACCAATTTCTATGGCATCATCTCCATTATACTGAACTGCCGAATTATTTGCAGCGGTTACACCAGAAGGCAGTGTAAGTACGGCACTAGAATTTCTAAACACAGCTACTTTACCCGGTAGTAAATTACCACTCATTGCGGTTGTTTGACTCGAAGTAGCACCACCGTTGGCATAAAATTTTAAGGCATAAGTGCTTAAATCAACCGTTGCATTGGTAGGATTGAAAACTTCTATGTATTTGTTGTTGCTACTACCTTCTACATATTCAGAGATGATTAAATCTGAACCAAAGAGGTCATGATCTACCTGTGTAAAAATAATATCGCCACTTGCTGGGGCCTGACCAATTGCATCAGAAGCTAAGGCACTTGTTGTGACTGCCTCACTCCAAGCAGTTCCTAAACGGGTATAAACTGCAAAGTGATAAGTGGTATTATTAGCAACCGCAATAACTACTGAGTTACCAGTGCCTTTATAAACTACTTTGCCATTTCCAAGCGAGGTTCCAGTTCCAGGATTTAAGCTTGCGTTTGCGGTGTAGGCACTTCCATCTCCTGTTGGGGTAGCTGCAATAGCGGCTGTTCCTCCTACTACCAAAACTTCATCAAAGCAGGTAGTTGGAACTGCCCAACTCAATTGAAAGTTAGCGACTGCCGTACTTGTTACAGCTACCCCAGTAACCACTGATGGCGAACTTACAATACTGAAGTTGCTGCTTTCCGCACTTGTTAGAGCTGGATTGGTACTGCGTACTCGTACTTTATAACCTGTTCCAGTAGCTATGCTATTGGCAACGTTAACATTTGCAAAAGTATAAGTAGCAGCTGTTGAAGTAACCGTCAAAATAGTAGTTGGCGAAGTAAAACTACCACTCGCATTACTCAATTCTGCAATATATTGGTTGCCCGCATTTGGCGCCGCAGCCATAGTTACGGGTATTGAAAAGGATGAGGTAGTAGTACCCGTATTCTGACAAATGGTACCTATACTTGGTGAAATAGCAATGGTGTTTGGGGTTATGCTAATAGCAGTTGTACCAGTAGCTTCAAAGTTTGAAGTAGTCGTAGCACCATTGTATGAAAAGCCTGTATAGAAATAAGTGGTTCCTGCAGTTAGACCTGTAAGATTTATTGAAGAAGCTGTTGAAATAGCAACTACCGTACTACCATCTGCCACGGTTTGACCTACTGTATAAGTTGCACCATCTGAAGGAACAAAAGTGGGGGCAGAACCTACTTTTTGTAAAACTAAAATACTTGAATTACCCGTAAAGTCTGCCGCTAAACTGATAGAAGTTGCACTTGAAATTACTCCTGTTAAAGTGGTTGTACCAATAGGATCTATTGCCAATGAGTTAGCTGTAACACTTGTGCCAGTAGTTCTATAACAATTGGAAGTGGTGTTATATTCATAAACCACAAAGTCAAAGGCAGTTGCACAAGTCAAATTAGTTACATTTGCCGAAGTTCCTGTTCCTTGATATACTATTTTGCCATCGCCCAAAGTTGCAGCAGATGCATAGTTTGCATTACCTGTATAAGCTGTTCCAGAAACTGGGGTAGCAGTGCCGCCTGTTGGTAAGGCAACAACAATTACCGCATTGCCATTGCCTCTGGTCCAAGATAAATTGACACCACAGCCAGTTGGATTTGCTGCTAAATTACTTACCCCAGTAGTTGGAGCAGTACAAGTGGTGGCACAGCTAAAAGTATGACTACCAAGGTTAGAGATATCGTCTAACGTAAAGGCGGTCCATTGGGTACCAAGCGTACTAAATCCACAACTCGCTTCTGAGTTACTCACTAAGCCAGCACAAACTGAACTATTTCTTCGCCAAGTTTTATCGACCGTGGTATTGATACTTGCTGCCCAACTTACGCCAGGGTCGCAACCTATCTGACCGAAGATATCAACATAGGCATTGGTGCTTATTTTGAAAAGCCCTAGTGCATCGTCGCCATTAAAATTGGCAGCATTACTTATTTCTGCAGCACCTGTAAAAATAGTAGCACTGGTGTTCCTATACACTTTACTAGTTCCAGCTGCTAAGGTACCTGAAAGGGTGATATCGGCGGTTGCTGTTGCGCCACCATTAGCAAATAACCTTAGTTTATAATCTGAAAGGTCAATAGTGGCATTTGAAGTATTTGTAATTTCAATGTACTTGTTATTGCTACTGCCCTCAATGTATTCGCTGAAAATAAGGTCGTTACCAGCGCCACCTGCACTTGGTGCAATAGTGGTAATATTGGCAACATTGCCCGCTGCTAAAGTACTATTATACACAATAGTAGCGCCCGAACAATTGTATTCAAAAATAGCAACATGGTAAGTATTACTAGCATCTAAACCACGAATGGTTGCAGTATTGGCAGTACCTACATAGGCTACATAATTTCCTGTGCCTATTTGGGTGCCGGTTCTGTAATCAGTAGTGCTACTTGGTGCTGAATAAGTGGTTCCATTTACAGGAGTGCCGTTTACTGCACTACCTGCCCTAACCAATACAATTCTGGCAGCTCCATTGCCGTTGGTCCAATTCAAAGTAAACTGACTGCTAGTTGCACCGCTTGCTGCCGAACTTGTAGCTTGAGTTGATGGAGCAGTACAGCTTGATGTTGTTGCACTAGATGCTCCACCTGAAATTGTACTTAAATATTGGGCTGTTGTTCCGCTGCAATTGTATTCAAAAACTCTTGCGTAATAAGTGGTACCTGCGCTAAGTCCGCTGGTAATAGTTACAGAAGTACCGCTACCATTATACACCACAAAACCACCACCTAAGGCAGTGCCTGAACCATAGGTTTGGCTAGCTATATAAGCTGTTAAATCGGCAGGACCTATACTAAAATCTGAATTTGGTTTTACTACAACCAACCTTGTAGTACCATTACCGTTGGTCCAGTTAATTGTAGCAGTACTTGTACCTGTGGCTGTGAAACTAGTAATTACTGCTTGGGTAGTTGGGTCGGTGCAAGTTGGCGTGGCATATCCCCAAGCCCTACCTACTAATTCTGGATAATCAACATAAGGATTTCTATTGCCTTGGGCGGTTTCAACACGGTTATTACGGGTAATTTCAGTAGCATCTACAGGGTCGTTTAAGTGCCATTGATATAATACATCAGGATCAGCAACGCCTGTAATTGAACCCGCAATGGTTGGGTACATCGTATAAAAATAGAAAATAGCCCTTGCGCAATTCCCTTTGTGTGCTTCTGGAACTTCAAAGGCATTATTTCCTGCAGTTGTAAATTCAGAATAGAGGTTAATGTTGGAGGTTGGAATGGTGCTTTGTGTTGTATAGGTATTGCTAATGCTCCTTAACCAAGTAGTTGTGGTATTATCAGGAATATCAGCAAAAACATTGTTACTTCTCAGGCTATTGGCATCTTCTTGTGTAGGAAACAAGTGGTGTAAATCGGCCTTAGGCACTGCCGATTCAGCAAAAAATGACTGCGGTACCGTATGCTCTGTATTAATAGGCGGTATATATGAACTATTAGCTGCCGTAACATAATGACCTGTATAAACGCAATAAACCCGATTATCAGATGCCCTATCTACTGTATTAAACATTGCCCTCCGAGCAGCATCATAACCCAGACTACTATGTTGCCCATCGTACCAATTCGTTTTTAGCCAAGTTCTTAAAGTAGCACCGCTAATAGTAGAAGGTGGAGCAGATTGCCCATAACTAAAACCTATTACAGCACAAACTAAACCTATGGTAATGCAAAAACGCTTGTAAAATTGCTTCATAGTAAATGGGTAAATTACTAACAAAAGTAGCTTTCTTTATTGAACTAGAGTTTACCTCACTATTAACTATGTTTTGAATTAGACATTATAATTTAATTTTAGCTTTCCTTACATTTTTGTATTTTGCCAATATTATTTCTCAAACCACTAAATAGCCGTTTTCTGTATATGCATTCATTTAAAAATTTATTTTTTGCTTTTGTAATGGGAGCTTCGGCTGCATTTATCATTGCTTGTTCCGAAGAAGAATCTACCAATCAGCCTGCCAAACCTACAGTTGCCGATTTTAAAGCAGTTCCGCAGTTAAAAAAAGGTAATTACTGGATATACATTTTACAAGAATTAAATGCCCAAGGCGTAACTATAAAATCATATACCGACTCTGTTTGGGTAGTTTCGGATACTATAGAGAACGGCGTGCATTACTCTGTGGTGCGTTCTTCACTTTCAGGATCTTTTAAAACATATCAAGATACAGCAGGGATGTTAAGAAACGATTTAAAAGAGGTCCTTTTTGCACCTAAAACTGGTCCATTAGGTAAGGAAAGCTGCTATTCATTATCCGTGACCGATACCTTATCGAACATCAATTTCCCAGTTGGGAAATTGGTTGCTGCATCAGTTGTTTATACAAAAGATAATAGCTGCCCAATTCCTTTAGATATTGAACGTAAAGTGTACTACTACGTGAACAAAATTGGACTTGTTGGCTATGAAGATTTTAAAGCAGGCAAGGTAGTTTTTGAATCTAAACTACTACGCTACAAGGTTAAAGAGTAACCTATTCTTCTGCATTTAACTGCACTTGAACCATGTTCCTATAGCCAGCAGGTACTTCATAGGGAAATGCTAAAGTGTTATCGGCTTGCTCGGTTTTTTGGTGTTCTAAATCTACTGTAATCTTAGATTTCTCTCTTTGGTCCTTAAAATCCTGCTCAATAAGTATGTTCTTTTTAAGTGGGAACAGCTGAGAAAAGTTCAATACTGATTGATGGTTTGCATACTGAACCCACATTGAGGCTTTAAATTTCGGACTTTGGGTTTCAATCAGAACCTCAGTTGATCGGTTTAATTGCGGAGCAAGCAATTGCGTAATTGTTGGGTTACCAAGTGTAATTAACTTATACATTAATGGTTTACCTCCTGTACTATCAGGGACAATGTTATTTACACCAACGGGTAAGGTATTGCCAAGCATAATTGCCTGCACCATTTTAAAGTTAATGGGCACACCTGTTAGCTGACTTAACTGATCATAGCTTAAATGACCATAATTTCTATTGATTTTATCTACAAACTTAAGGCTATCGGTAGTAAACAAAACCCGCATTACCTCAATGCCTAGTCCTGGCGTAATACTTAACCATATCAGACTATCTTCAGCCATTCTGAGCGATGCAGTTGCCTTATGACCGCTGCCGTTCATCTCATATTCAAACTTTAATTTACCTTTCAGGTACTTAAATCCTTCAAAATCGGCAAAAGGAATGGCACCTAAACCATTCTCACTTTCAGGCGAAACACCGCCCGGCGGAATTGGTGGCTGCAATGATGCTGTTGAACTTTGAACCTTTGGACTATTGGCTACTTGTTTGGTTTTACATCCAGTTACCAATAAAACCAAAACCAGTAAGCCAAGTAACTTATTCAATAAGTGCGCCTGCATTTATTTTCTTTTCAAGGTTTTCAGGATTATCGGCACCGTTTTGTTTTGCCATACGCCACTTTTCCAAAGCTTTATCCTTAAGACCAAGTTTGAAGTACACATCGCCCAAATGTTCAATTACAGTAGCGTCGCCTGTTTTTATAGCTGCCTTTTCTAACCATTCTTTGGCTTTATCGTATTCCTTTAGTTGGTATAAAATCCAACCATAAGTATCTTGATAAGTAGGATTATCACCTTCTAACTCTACTAGCTTTTCACCCATTTTTTTAGCAAGAGTTAACTTTTCTTTCCTAACAGAAAGAAAGTAACTGTAGTTATTTAGCACTACCGTACTATTTGGGTCGGCTGCTAAGGCTTCTTCATAGGCTGCATCGCTTTTCTTGAATTGCTTAAGCTCATTGTACAAATCGCCAAGCATAGCATTGCATTCAAACACAAGGCTCGCATTTTCCGATTGGTACTTTTTGGCAGCTTCTAAAGCGTTTGCAGCATCTTGATTTTTCTTTTGAAACAGATTTGCTCTGCCTTTATAGAACCACATAATGCCATTGGTAGGGAAGTTTTCTAAGGCCTTTTCTGCGTGCTTAGCAACCGAATCTACCTCATTTAACTCGCTATCAATCAGTACCACTTGCTCCCATACCTGCTGATTAGAACTCATGATAGAAAGACTTTTCAGGTAGTTTTGTCTGGCGTCTTTCTTTTGCTTATTCAAGTTCAGGAAATCGCCTTGGAAAGCCCAAGCCTTGGCATCTTCTGGGTGTGCCTTTACTATTAAACCAGCCCATCTGATTACTTTGGTGGCTTCTTCATCGTTTTTATAACCTCCTAAGTATTGCGCTAAAACTCTAACCTTTTCATCAATGTTCAAGTCAGGGTCAAGCAACGGTGCATCTAGGTAAGACTCGGCCTTAGTCCTGTTATTCACATTTAAGTAGTAGCTATACAGCATTAAACTGGCATAGCTATTTGCTTCTTTTGCAAGTACTTGGTTTAACACTTCTACCGCGTCCTTTTCCATTTTGTTGCTCATAAGCAACTCAGCTAAAATCAAACGGTACCTCACTTCAAACGGATTGGCTTCAATGAGCTTGCGCATCTCTTTAATGGCTAAGTCCATTTTATTCATTTGCAAGTACACCTGCTGCTTTTGCCTTACAACTTCTTCGCTTAAACCATAGGCCTTTTCAATTTTATCCATGGTTTGCAAGGCTTGCTTAAAGGCGCGTTGCCTTAAATACGCATTAGCCAATTCAAACAGATGCTCATTTGAGTTCGGAATCTTTTCAATTAATTCTTCATAAATCTCGGCGGCGTTCTTGTAGTCCTTTTGGTCTTCATACGCCTTGGCGAGCATTAAATAATAGTAGGGATTGGTTTTATCAATCTCTAAAGCCTTTTTGGCGTAAGTAACCGCATTACCAATATCGGCTAATTCTTCATAGGCCTTAGCCATTGAATATAGTAGGCCTGCATTTTCAGGGGAAAATCTTTGTGCTTGTTCAAAATACTCTAATGCCCTTTTAGGGTCATCAATCATCATCATTTTTAGCCCATCCTGAAACAGTTCAGCCGAACGCAAACTATCAGAGGCCGAAATACTATTGCCTTTCTTCTTTCTGCGCTGCGCCTCTGCCTGAAAAGGGGTAGCTAATGCGAACAAAAGCACAAAGCCTACCACTACTAATTTTTGTATGTACATATATCAAATACCCTTGGGTAATAATAAGGCTGTTTAATCAGATTTCAATATAAGAAAAACCGCCGTTCTTTAACAGTAACGGCGGTTTAGCAAATATCGTTTATTTTGACCGATAATTTATAGTTACGCAATTACGTTGTAATCGCCTACGCTTAAATCGGCTGGCTTTCCGTGTACGTGCGCAAAATTACCTACCATAGAATTTTCTACGTTGGCCTGCTTAATATGGGCGTTTTCTTGAACAATGCTGTTTGCTACAACGCTGTGCTCAATCTTTGTACCATTGCCAATACTTGCATGTGGACCAACTACAGAATTGGTAATTACTGCACCTTCGCCAATATAGCTTGGTTGTATAATTACTGAATTGGTAATGGTTGCAGAAGCCGAAACTAGATTTTCGTGTGCAATGAATTCTAAATAACGTTGGTTAGTATTTACGGTGCTGTTCTTGTTACCACAATCTAACCACTCAGTCACCTCACCTGGAACAAAGTTTACACCTTTGTTCTTCATGTTTTCTAAAGCATTGGTTAACTGGTATTCACCTTTATCAGTGATGTTGTTATCCATCAAATACTTTAATTCTGCTTTTAGGTTAGCTCCATCGTTAAAGTAATAGATACCGATAATGGCAAGGTCACTTACGAAAGTTTCAGGCTTTTCAACAAAATCGGTAATCTTACCTGCATTGTTCAATTTCACCACACCAAACGGACGAGGGTCTTCTACTTTCTGCACCCAAATGGTATTTTCTTGAGTACCATCTAGTGTAAAGTTAGCCTTGAATAAAGTATCGGCAAAGGCAACAACAACGTTACCTTCTAAAGCACTTTCAGCACACATGATAGCATGGGCAGTACCCAAAGCTTCATCCTGATAGTGGATAGTACCTTTTGCTCCTTGCGATTCTGCAATGGCAATCAATTTCTTTTCAACTGCACTGCCAAACCTTCCGATAATAAAGGCAACCTCATCTACCGATTGACCACAAACCTTTACAATATCTTCTACCAGACGTTGTACAATTGGCTTGCCCGCAATAGGAATAAGTGGTTTGGGAACAGTAAGGGTATGAGGCCTCATACGCTTGCCCATACCTGCCATTGGAATAATAATCTTCATTGCAATTAATTCTTAATTGTGTTGGTTATTGATTGTTTTCTTGACGAGGAGCTATTTGAGCTGAAAAATGCAAAGTAATATTGCTTTTCCAAAACTTAACCCTAGATTTTTCCTGTTGAACCATAGCCACCAGCACCTCTTTCGGTATCTGAGAGCACTTCTGAAGGTATCCAACTTATTTGTTGGTATGCAGCAACTACCATCTGAGCTATGCGTTCGCCATTGGCAATTGCAAAGACTTGTTGGCTATGATTAATAAGCAAAACTTTTATTTCGCCTCGATAATCTGCATCTATAGTACCTGGAGAATTTAGTACAGTTATACCGTGTTTGAAAGCCAAACCAGAACGTGGCCTTATTTGGGCTTCATAACCATCTGGCAATTCAATGAATAAGCCAGTTGGGATAAGCGCAGTTTTACCTGGCTCAAGCAGTATATCTGCTTCCAAATTTGCCCTTAAGTCCAGACCTGCGCTTAATGGTGTGGCATATTCTGGTAAAGCGTGACTGCTTTTGTTGATAACTTTGATAGGTAGCATAGTTTCTGAATTACTTTCCTGAACGCATTAGGTCTTCGATATGCTCTACTTCAATAGGTATATCGCGCATCAGGTTTATTGGTGCGGTTTCGGTAATCAATATGTTATTTTCAATACGTACCCCAATGCCTTCTTCTCTGATATAAATGCCCGGTTCAACAGTAAATACCATTCCCGCTTCAATAGCTTGGAAACGGCTACCTACATCGTGCACATCTAAGCCGAGGCTATGGCTAACTCCGTGGGCAAAGTATTTTCTGAATAATGGCTTTTCTGGATTTTGAGCAGCAACATCGGCTTTGGTAAATAAGCCTAAACCAATGAGTTCTTCTTCTACCATTTTGCCTACGGTAGTAGTATACGTATCAAGTTTTGCACCAGGCACTAATAATGCTGTGGCAGCTTTATTTACCCTTAATACAGCATTGTAAACTGCCTTTTGTCGGTCAGAAAACTTGCCATTTGCAGGTACACAACGGGTTAAATCGCTATTGTAATTGCCGTATTCGTGACCAAAATCCATTAGAATAAGGTCGCCATCGGCAATACGGTTGTTGTTATCGTTGTAATGCAATACACAAGCATTGGCACCTGAAGCAATAATTGGCAAGTAGCCGTGGTTCCTACAGCCATTTCTTACCCCTTCGTGGATAAGTTCAGCTTCTACTTCATATTCCATAATGCCAGGCTTCACCATTTTTAAAATTCGGTGGAAGGCTTGGTTGGTAATTTGGATAGCCTTTTCAAGCATCTGAACTTCAGCAGCTTGTTTCACATACCTAAGTTTGTGCATAATTGGCGCACTGCGGTATATTTCGTGATAAGGGAATACAGCCTTTAAGGCTTTGCCCAAACGCATTTCTCTGGTTTCAACTTCTATAACTGAACGGAAATGCTCGTTGCTATTCAAGTAAATACCTGCACTTTCCACAATCACTTGGAACAGAACGCGCTCCATTTCGTGGGTGTAGTAAACAGTATCTATACCTGAAATGGCTCTTGCTTCTTCTTTGGTATATTTATAACCGTGCCACAGCAGAATTTCTTCGTTCGTTTCTTGTATAAAAAGGATTTCTTTATGCTTGCCAAAACCACTATCCGGGAAAATTACCAGACTAGTTTCTTCTTGATCTATCCCGCATAAGTATAGCAAATCATTATTTTGTCTGAAATGGGTAGTACCATCGGCATTGGTGGGAGGTACATCATTACTATAAAAAACGGCTACACAACCAGCTTGCATTTGGGCGGCAAATCTGGCTCTGTTTCCTTTATAAAAATCTTGTGGTAGTGGTTGGTAGCGGGTCATCGGGGAGAATAAGTTTATTGGTGTTACTATTTATGAAGTCTTACGCAAATTCACCTTTGCGGGTACTATTAAAGCATCTGGAAAGTACTTGAGCATTTTCTTCCAGAAATAATGCACTTCAAGTTTAGAAGTAAAATCGCCTGCGGTTACTATGAAATTAGGTTGTTGGTAATTAGTGTAAACTTCTACATCCTTCTCTTTAATATAGATTACCTTTTTGGCATTATTGGCTTCATCTCTGCTAGCACCTGAATAAAGTCTAACCCGATAACCTGTAGCATACTTAAATTTTAAGTTGCCAGTTGCAATGCTATCAGATACCATCAATACCTGCCTATTATTAGCTTTCGGAAACTCTGTGCTATCTGGCATTGTTATAGGAAAACAAGGTGCCTGTTGCGCTTTTGCCTCATTAAAAGCAAAAAAGCTTATCGCAGCACATAACAGTAAAACTTTAAAACACTTCCCATCCATAGTATGCCAAAATTGTAGCCATTTATGCTTAAATCAAAAGATTAAAGCCATAATTGCACAATTATTTATCAAAGGCAGGCTGGCTTGGTATTTGAATACCTGCTACCAAATAATTTCTCTATTGCTAAACTATGAACAATAGCCTTCCAATTATACACGCTACCACCGTTCTAGGTGTTTTACATAACGGTCAGGTGGCTTTAGGTGCCGATGGGCAAGCCACTATGGGAAATACCGTAGCAAAAAGTAATGTTAAAAAAGTGCGCCAACTTCAAGGTGGTAAAGTATTGGCTGGTTTTGCTGGCTCAACTGCCGATGCCTTTACATTGATTGAACGTTTTGAAGATAAGCTTAACGAGTTTAGGGCGAATATGAAGCGTAGTGCCATTGCACTAGCGAAAGATTGGCGTACCGATAGGTACTTACGCCGTCTTGAGGCTATGCTTATTGCAGCCGATGAAAACGAAATACTTATCATCAGCGGCACTGGCGATGTAATTGAACCGGATAGCGGTATTGCTGCCATTGGTAGTGGTGCCATGTATGCCCAATCGGCTGCATTGGCTTTAAAGAAGCACGCCCCGCATTTAACCGCCCAACAAATAGTGGAAGAAAGTCTGCATATCGCTGCCGATATTTGTATTTACACCAACCATAACCTGACTGTAGAAAGCCTACCAAAAATTTTGGTATAGGCAGTTTCGCTGGTTTTTGAATTATTTACTGATATTCCCATTAGCTTTGCATACTGCTATACAAGCTTTTGCCCATTATTACGTTCTATTGTTCGTGCGAAAATATTTATTTAGTTTACTGTTTGTTGCCCTGCTTACTCCGCTAAGCTTATTGGCGCAACCGCTTAAATACAAGCCTACTGCTGCCACTATTTCTGCTGGCGGTGCTACCACTATTGATGAAATTGTAGGCAAGGTAGATAACTACATTATCTTGAAAAGCGAAATAGAACTTGGCGTTTTACAAGCCCAAAGCAGCGGCGAAAAGTTCAAAGGCGACATGAACTGCAAGGTGCTTGAGCAAATTGTACTTTCTAAGCTCATGCTTGCCAAAGCTGAAATTGACTCTGTTACTGTGGAAGAACGTCAGGTTGATGACCAGCTTGAGCGTAGAATGCAGTACATGATTCAGACCATTGGTAGCCGTGAAAAACTGGAAACGTACTACAAAAAGACAGTAGATCAGTTCAAATCTGAATTACGCAAACAAGTAAAAGAGCAATTGATTGCTCAAAAAATGCAAGAAACTATCTCTAAAAACATCAAAGTAACTCCAGGCGAAGTAAAGCGCTTTTATAACGCTATCCCTAAAGATAGTTTACCTTACTTTAGTAAAGAAGTACAGGTAGGTCAAATTGTGCTTACCGTAAAACAAGGTAAAGCCGCTAAACAAGAAGCCAAAAAGCGTGCAATAGAAATCAGAAAACGTATTCTTGATGGGGAAGATTTCGCTACCCTTGCTAAAGAACTTTCTGAAGACCCTGGTAGTGCTGCGCAAGGTGGTAACCTAGGTTTTTGGGGTAAAGGCGATATGGTTCCTCAATATGAGGCGGCAGCTTTAGCCTTAAAACCAGGACAAACTTCCGATGTAGTTGAAAGTCAGTTTGGTTTTCACATCATTCAATTGATTGCCAGAAAAGGCGCTCAATACGATTCTAGGCACATTCTTATCAGACCTAACCCTAATGCGAACGATAAGGAAGAAACGATGAGGCAATTAGATAGCTTAAGAAATCTGATTTTAATTGACAGCCTTAAGTTTGACCAAGGTGCTAAAAAATTCTCTGACGATAACGAAACTAAAGACCAAGGTGGTTTCTTTGTTGACCCTGCCACAAATACCAATAGGGTACCTCTAGAAAATCTAGATCCAGTTATCTATTTCATTATTGATACCATGGATGTAAATGAAATTACAAGACCAATGCCTTACCGCACTCCAGATGGCAAGGAAGCATTCCGTATTGTATATTTCAAAGCTAAATATGCCCCTCACGAGGCTAATCTGAAAGACGATTACCAAAAGATTTACAATGCCTGCCTACTTCAAAAAAAGCAGTTAGCACTACGCAACTGGTTTGAAAAGGCCCGCACAGAAGTTTTTGTGGAAGTAGATCAGCAATACAAAAACTGTGAGCTTTTCAAAGATGGCATTTAAGTATTAAGTATATATTCCTTCAACTCCCCCCTTCATTTTACAAGTTTTAAATTCTAATGAGCAATAGCAACCAAGTAGAAACTGCCGATGCACTAGCCAAAGCCTACAAAGATTTAACAAAAGAAATTGGCAAAGTAATTATTGGTCAAGATGAAGTAGTGAAGCTTGTACTTACATCCATTTTTTGTCAAGGTCATTGCTTATTGGTTGGTGTACCTGGGTTAGCAAAAACCTTATTGGTTCAAACCATAAGTAACGTTTTAGATCTTAGCTATAATCGTATTCAGTTTACACCAGATTTAATGCCTGGCGATATTGTAGGTAACGAAACCCTTGATATGAATAGAGAATTCAAATTCATAAAAGGCCCTATTTTCGCTAACATTATTTTGGCTGATGAAATTAACCGTACTCCGCCAAAAACACAGGCTGCATTACTTGAAAGTATGCAGGAATATGCAGTAACTATTGCTGGTCAACGTTATGCCTTAGATAGGCCATTCTTCGTTTTAGCTACGCAAAACCCTATTGAACAAGAAGGTACCTATCCTTTGCCTGAAGCACAGCTAGACCGTTTTATGTTCAATATTGAACTTGGTTACCCAGATTTTGCCAGCGAACTTCAAATTGTAAAAAATACAACTTCAAGCGTTAAGGCGCAGGCAAACGTAGTGTTACAAGCCGAGCAAATTAAGGCTTTCCAACACCTAGTTCGTGAAGTACCAGTGAGCGATAATGTAGTTGAATACGCAGTAAAACTAGTGCATAAAACCCGTCCTAATACAGAACTAGCCACCAAAACTACCAATGAATACTTGGAATGGGGCGCAGGGCCAAGAGCCTCGCAGTTCCTTGTTTTAGGAGCTAAGTGTAATGCATTAATCAATGGTAAATACTCACCAGATATTGAAGACGTAAAAGCGGTAGCAGAACCTATTTTGCGTCACCGTATTGTACGTAACTTCAAAGCAGAAGCAGAAGGCGTTTCGGTAAAAGAAATTATAAAGCAGTTATTGTAGGTGAGCCTATGGCACAACTAGAAACCTCAGAGTATTTAAAGGTCCTCAAGGATTTTAAACTAAAGATTAAAGATGCTCAGCTTAGAGCAATAAAGGCTGTAAATATTGAACTTTTAAGTTTGTATTGGTATTTAGGTGCTAATATTTCAGAATTAGAGGCGAATAGTAAATGGGGTGCAAGCTTTATTAAAAGGCTATCAAAAGACCTCACTAACGAGTTTGAAGGGGTAGAAGGGTTTTCTGAAACAAACCTAAAATATATAAGGCGGTGGTTTCAATTCTATTGTCCCATTTTGGGAAATTCGCCTTTTGAAGGGTTACTTTTAGAAGCTAATAATTCACATTATCCTATTGATAATAAGCAACTTACAATTGGGCCCCAAGCGGGGGCCCAATTAACAGCCTTAGACTTAACTTTGGTAAATTGGAGCCACCATAAAGTACTTTTAGATAAGTTAAAAGATCCTAACCTAATTGTATTTTACATTAGGCAATCTGTAGCAAATGGATGGAGTAGAAACAGTCTTCAGCTGCACATAGAAAGTAAGCTACATACTCGGTACGGAACTTCAATAAATAATTTCAGCAGAACTTTACCTGCACATGAATCAGACTTAGCTAAAGAGTCAATTAGAAACCCTTACACACTAAATTTCCTAAACTTAAACCCAAGTTTTAAAGAAAGGGATTTAGAAAAGGCATTGGTAAAACAGCTTTCAGAGTTTCTTTTAGAATTAGGAAAAGGATTTGCTTTCGTCGGTAATCAAATGCAAATAAGTATAGATGGAAGCTCTTATTTTCCCGATTTAATTTTCTTTAATACCAAGTTAAAAAGGTATGTCATTTTTGAGTTAAAAGTAACTCAGTTTGAACCTTCATTTGTTGGACAATTGCAGTTTTACTGCAGTGCTTTTGACGATAAATTTAAAGAGCCTGAATTTGAACCAACCATAGGAATTATAATTTGTAAAATAGAAAACAAGATGGTTGTTGAATATGCTCTATCGGCAAGCAATAGTGCTATTGCTGTTTCAGATTTAAATCTGCAATCTTTTTTGGATGAGTTTGATGACAATGGGTTGAATGTAAATCCCGATTTAGAAATAGAAAGCGGACTTGCTTCAGAACCTTTTAATCAATACGGGAAAAAAGCAAGTTTTATCCCAATTCGGGTAATATAAGATTATTGATATAATTTTAATTTTATCCGACTACAAATATATTTACACAAATAACTCATTAACAGTGTATTGCAATTGGTCCCCAAGCGGGGGTCCAATTTCCCACTACTTGTTTAAATCTAAGAATAATACAATTATTATGCTCCCATACACCGAAGTAACCTCTGAAAACATCAAAGAGCTAATCAATAGTTTCTATGAAGCCATCCAGGCCGATGAATTAATGGGGCATTACTTTAACCAAGAGGCGCAAATAAACTGGGAGCATCACCTACCTAGAATGTACACCTTTTGGGAAAGTATGATTTTAGGAGCTGGTACCTACACGGGTAGTCTAATGGGAGCGCATTGGAATATGCACCAAAAGGCACCAATGGAACAAGAACACTTCGATAGGTGGCTAATGCACTTTCATAAAGCACTAGAAAAATACTATGCACCTGAACTAGCTGAAGATATAAAGTTGCGCAGTATGGCCATGGGAGCTAATATTAGAATGAAGCTTAGAAAGGGATAGCAGATAGGTTTAAACTTTTGATAATCTTACCAAAAGAAAACCCCCAACTGGATATCCAATTGGGGGTTTATAATTTCATGTAGGTTTGTTAAACCTGTTCTGTTGGACCAGTATTGCCTTGTGGGTTATGGTCGGCACCGCCTAAACCTTCATCAATACTTGGGCTATCTTTACGGGTATAGGTTTGATAGGTGGTTTCCTTTTCAAACGGACGCTTACCAATAAGTGACTCTAAATCGTGTTGGAAAATAATCTCACGCTTCAATAAGGCTTGAGCAATGATTTCTAATTCGTTTTCCTTGTCCTTTAACAAGGCCTTAGTACGCTCATAACACATCGTGATTATGCTACGTGCTTCTTGGTCAATGGTTTCAGCAGTAGCTTCTGAATATGGCTTATTGAAGTTATAGCCATCGCCACTCTTACTATCGTAAAAGCTAACGTTGCCTATTTTCTTGTTCATACCATAAACGGTAACCATACTATAAGCCAATTTGGTAATTCGCTCTAGGTCAGATAATGCTCCAGTGCTTATTTTACCAAATACCAACTCTTCAGCTGCCCTACCGCCTAGAGTCATACACATCTCATCTACCAACTGTTCTGTGGTATATAAGAATTGCTCCTTTGGTAAATACTGGGCATAACCTAATGCGGCAATACCACGAGGAACTATTGAAACCTTCACCAAAGGATCGGCGTGTTCTAAGAACCAACCTGCCACTGCGTGACCCGCTTCGTGATAAGCAACTATTTTCTTCTCTTCAGGAGAAATAATCTTGTTCTTCTTTTCTAGACCACCAATAACACGGTCAATGGCATCCTGAAAATCAGACATATCAATAGCATCCTTATTTCTACGAGCGGCAATTAAAGCCGCCTCGTTACAAACGTTAGCTATTTCAGCACCTGCAAAACCTGGAGTTTGTGCAGCAATATTTCTTGGGTCCACATCGGCCGATAGCTTCAATGGCTTCAAGTGCACTTTGAAAATAGCCTCTCTGCCTACGATATCTGGCTTATCAATAGAAATTTGACGGTCAAAACGTCCTGGACGCAACAATGCAGGATCCAATACATCTGGTCTGTTAGTAGCCGCCATAATAATAACACCACTATCTGTACCGAAACCATCCATTTCTACTAGCAAAGAGTTCAAGGTATTCTCGCGCTCATCGTTTGCACCAGGGAAAGAACCTTTACCACGACTTCTACCTACGGCATCAATCTCATCGATAAAAACAATACAAGGTGCTTTTTCCTTGGCTTGCTTAAATAGGTCACGTACCCTAGCAGCACCTACCCCAACAAACATTTCAACGAAATCTGAACCTGAAAGTGAGAAGAATGGCACGCCAGCTTCGCCAGCAACAGCCTTCGCTAATAAGGTTTTACCAGTTCCTGGAGGGCCTACTAATAATACGCCTTTAGGTATTTTACCACCCAAACGAGTAAACTTATTTGGGTTTTGTAAGAATTCAACAATTTCCTGAATTTCTTCTTTTGCTTCTTCTAAGCCTGCAACATCAGAAAAGGTAATTTTTACCTTGTTATCTGCATCAAATAAAGCAGCCTTGCTTTTGCCTATATTAAAGATTTGACCACCAGCACCACCAGAGCCCATTCTACGCATTAGGAAGAACAAGCCACCAAAAACGGCTAGGTAGAATAAAATGTTGATATAATTAGCAAAGCCTTCTCTGCTATCAAACAACAATTTAGGCTTTTCAGCATCCTTTTGATTGGCTGTAATTTTATCAAAATCCTTTTTAAACTCATCGGCCTTAACCACGTTAAAGCGATAATGAGGACCCTTAGGATTTACAGCAAATGGACCAGTAGAAGTAAAATCTTTCTTGTATTTTTCATTATTCAAAGCTTCGCTTTTAAGCGTTACTTCAACAACATCTTCATTTTTAATTACTACTACTTTATCAACATCGTTAGAAAGCACCATATTTTGGAACCTTCTTTGGTCAATTTCTATAGTACTCCCGCCTCTTCCCATAAGCGAAACGCCTACAAGAATGGCCATAATTGCACCTAATACCCAAAGCTGATAATTTGGCTTTTGAGGAGCAGGAGGTAAAATTTTACGTTGGGGTTTTTTAGGTTGGCCAGCGCTATTCTTAGAATCTTTTTGTTCTGCCATCGGTTTAGTGAGATGTAGCAAACTAACTAAAATGCTACGTGATATTATATTGATAACGGTTTGCTACCCTTATTGTGTTAAATAATTTTTAAATATCGGTATCTGGAACGTAATGAATTATAGCATCGCCCCATAAATCTTCTAAAGCATAATATTTACGCTTATCGTGTTTAAATACGTGAGCTACAATATCTACGTAATCTAGTAAAATCCATTCTCTATTCGCCTTACCTTCTTTGTGTGCCGGGTTTTGGCGTGTAGATTTCCAAACCCTTTCTTCTACTGAATCGGTAATGGCATCTACTTGGGTATCTGAAGTACCTGAGCACACGATAAAATAATCGGCGATGGCATTCTTAACATTCCTTAAATCTAATACCGCAATGTTCTTAGCTTTACGGTCTTTCATTCCTTCAACAATCAATTCCTGAAGAGAATCTGGTACAAGCATAGTGGCAGCTTTTTTGCCTGTTGCGGTGCTTGCAGCTTTAGTTTGGTTTATTTTCAATTTTTAACGAAATACGGGGTTAGTTACAAACCTAAAAAATGCTGAGCAATAATTCAACCAATAATTGGACAATTGGCACCAATATCATTTACCTGCCAGAATGTCGGTC
>JAIYDB010000086.1 GCA_027487695.1 Cytophagaceae bacterium
CCATGATGATGATCGGCAACTGCAGCACCAATGTAGCTTGCAGTTAGCATAGTAAAGATACCAGCTTGTACAAAGGCTACTAATAATTCCAAGAAGTTAAGTGCGGTAGCAAATGCAGAAGCACCTATACCAATTACAAAACTCTTGAATATAAAGGTTAAACTAATTAAGCTTAAGATAATGATGTGACCCGCAGTGATGTTTGCAAATAAACGTACCATTAGAGAGAACGGCTTGGTAAACAACCCAATCACTTCTACAATTGGCATAATTGGTAGCACAGTCTTTAACCACCAAGGCACTCCCGGTGTATTGAATACGTGTCCCCAATAAGCGGCATTACCGTTAAAGCTGGTAATTAAGAAAGTTAAAACTGCTAAGGTTAAAGTAATAGCAATGTTACCTGTTACGTTAGCACCACCTGGCAATAAACCTAATAGGTTATTGAAAAGGATAAAGAAGAATAGTGTAAGTAGGTAAGGCAAGAACTTTTCAGTTTTGTTACCTAGATTAGGACGAGCAACTTCATCGCGAATGAAAACGATAATTGGCTCAATAAAACTTTGTAAGCCTTTAGGTGCTCTATGACCAGCAGCTGTATCGGCAACATACTTGCTACCTATAGAAGTGAATACTGTTAATAGTAACAATGCACTGATAAGCATTGAAGCCACATTCTTGGTAATAGAAAGGTCTGTGAACTTCTTGCCATCTACAGAAACTATTTTATCGTGGGAATCTAGACCGAAGCCATTATATACTGCACTTACAATAGCGTGTCCGCCAGTGTGAGCAGCAGAAGCATCGTGACTATCAGAAACACCGTGCTCGCTAGCATCTGCGTGAGCTTCGCCGTGACCACCATGAAATTTTGAAGAAGAAAATACCTCTAAGCCAGTTTCTGTATATAAAATTACAGGCAAAGGAAGCGTGATATGCGTTTCGCCGATAGTGGCAAAGTGCCATTCGTGACTATCGGAAATGTGGTGCATGATTAACTCACCAGGGTTAAAATCCTTTTTGCCACTTTCTGTTTCGTTAGCAAGGGCTGTAAAAGAAGAAAATACTGCAAGAACTACTATTAGCAGTAGCTTCTTAAAATTTTCCTGCAAGAATACTGTATTTTGCATAATTAACTTTGGCTTCCCGAATTTTGGCGCAAGTTAGATAAAAAGCTGTTAACTTCTACTACTGCGAAAACAAGGTATATGGTAATAAAATTAAATGTGAAGGTAAGTATCTCGGTCTTGCCCTGACCAGACATGAGTAAGTACACGGTAATCAGTGCCAAACTCACTATCAATCTGAACATACTACCTCCAACAAAGAAGGTAAATGCCGATTGGCTATTCTTTAAACCGAAGCTACCTATACCGTGTGCTGCAAGCCCTATCATGAACTGCGCACCCACCAAATACCAAATATGTTCGTGAAGTAATTTGCCGTTGCCAAACGTTTGCAAGCCCAGTACAATAAGTACTACTAAGGCTAGTGCAATAAAAAGGCGAACGGTTGGGTTCATTAAACTTTTTGGAAGTTGGGTATAATAGGTATAGCTATTGGCTATGATTGTGCTAAACCAAGGCTTTGATTATTACCAAAGCCTTGGTTTTTCACTGTGTTATTGTGCGGCAAGTGCTTCTGCACCACCTACAATTTCAAGAATTTCTTTCGTAATAGCTGCCTGACGTGAGCGGTTGTACGTTAAGCGAAGGTCTTTCAATAGTTCGCCTGCGTTATCAGTTGCTTTGTCCATCGCAGTCATACGGGCGCCGTGTTCAGAAGCATTGCTTTCCAACACTGCCTTATATAGGTGCATTTTAATGCTCGCTGGCAATACCGTTTCAAGGATATATTCAGCAGATGGTTCAAAAATGTATTCTGTATTAGATTTATTGGCAACGGTATCAGCACTTGCAACTAGTGGTAACATTTGCTCTGACCTTACAATTTGCGTAGCAACGTTCTTAAATTCGTTGAACACAAGCATTACTTCGTCATAATCGCCTTTTACAAAGCCATCCATGGCAAACTCTGCAGCCTTAGATACGGTAGCAAAGCTTAAGTTTGAATAAGTAAATACAAATTCTGAATGTGCCTTATAGCCTCTGCGAGCAAAAAACTCTGAACCTTTTTTACCAATTGGTAATAAGGTTACATTGCCAGCCGCTAATTGAGTAGAGTATTTATCTTGTAATAAGGTAAGTACCGCCTTATTGATATTCGTATTAAAAGCACCACACAAACCTCTATCAGAGGTAACAAGGATAACTAAAACCTTATTTACAGGTCTTACCTCTGCAAATGGGTTGCTCAAATCTTCACCTACTGAGGCAGAAACATTGCCTATTACGTGGTTAAGCCTTTGTGCATAAGGTCTCATTTGGGTAATGGCATCTTGAGCGCGGCGCAATTTAGCTGCGGCCACCATTTTCATTGCCTTCGTAATTTGCTGAGTGCTAATTACCGATTGAATCCTGTTACGTACCTCTTTTAAATTCGCCATTCTATTTAGCTTGTGTATTAGCGTAAGTAAAGCTTGGGTGAAGCCATACGGGGTGCTTGTTTTGCAAAGGTAATATCCCTTTGTTAAAAACGTGGTACAAATATAGCAGGTGAAAAGTAAACCATAGTTGCAAAATAAAATTTTGTGCTTAGTTCGCTACAGTTTCGCAACTTTACCCTCACAATACGATATTTGGCAAATCGCCCACAATCAACAACTAGTATTATGGCATTCCTTAGCATTAAAGAGCTGCTAACTACCGCAGAACCAGGAACACAAGTAACTGCCCGTGGTTGGGTACGCACAAAAAGAGGCAATAAAAATGTTGCTTTCATTGCATTAAACGATGGTAGCGTTTTCGATAACATTCAAATTGTGGTTGATTTGGCCACCATACCTGAAGAAAATTTAAAAGGAATTGGTACTGGTGCCTGTATATCTGCAACTGGTTTACTGGTGCAAAGCCAAGGTGCGGGTCAATCGGTAGAAATTCAGGCGAAAGAAATTACCCTTTATGGTGGTGCCGATGATACCTACCCTTTACAGAAAAAAGGTCACTCATTAGAGTTTTTACGTGAAATAGCTCACTTGCGTCCGCGTACTAATACGTTTGGGGCAGTGTTTAGGGTGCGTCACGCTTTAAGTTTTGCTATCCACAATTATTTTAATGAGCGTGGTTTCTTTAATGTGCACAGCCCAATTATCACTGCTTCTGATGCAGAAGGTGCGGGAGCTATGTTCCGTGTAACTACACTTGATTTACAGAATCCTCCAAAAACGGATGGTGCTATAGATTACAGTCAGGATTTCTTTGGCAGAAGCACCAACCTTACCGTATCAGGACAATTAGAGGCCGAATTATTTGCGATGGCGTTGGGAAAGGTTTATACCTTCGGTCCTACGTTCAGAGCAGAAAATAGTAATACTACTCGTCACTTAGCGGAGTTCTGGATGATTGAGCCAGAAGTAGCTTTCAATGAACTAGAGCAGAATATGGACTTGGCAGAAGATTTTATCTGCTACTGTATTAAGTATGCTTTAGAGCATTGCGCACCTGACC
>JAIYDB010000047.1 GCA_027487695.1 Cytophagaceae bacterium
AACTTTAACATTATCCCAAGTTCTCTAACATTTGGTTTAAGTTATCGTTTTGGAGCAGGTAAGTAATTATTGACCAGCTTCCTAAAAGAACTGTACTTTGCTTTTTGCAGGGTACAGTTCTTTTTTGATTACAACTAAGTTTTTATAATAATTATTAATAACTTTAATACATAATTGAAGCCCTAAATATTTTCCCCGAACAATGTATAAGCTATTAAAAGCTCTTAAATTACTTTTATTAATTATGGCTTTTGGATTAACCAGTAATATAGTTTTTGCTCAACTGGCTAAAGGCAATGTGTTAATTACAGGCGACTTAGCTGTAAATACAAAAACAAATAAGGAAACTGGCAATTTTGGCTCTAATGTAACCAAAACAAGATCGTTTTCCATAATTCCTAATGTATCATATTTTGTTACCGATAGGTTAGCAATAGGATTAGCCTTAGGTTACGGAAGAACATCAATAAAAGAAGAAAATAATCCATCAAATTCAGTGCCCTATTTAAACACAATCGTAACTAAAATAACATTGGGCCCAATAGTTCGGTATTTTATTCCTTTAGGTAAGAAGTTTTACTTTTATGGGGAAGGTGGCTTTAACATGGAGTTTAATAATAGGGATTATTATGTAGGAGGCCTTATAAACTTTGAAAACCCAACCCAAGATGGTATCAGATTTAAGGCAAATACTGTAAGGTACAATATTGGTATTAGACCTGGCATCACCTATTTCTTAAACAACAGATTTGCATTAGATGCTTCATTTGGCTTGTTAGGAATTCAAAACGAAACTGAAAAACAACCCGAGAACAAATACAAAACCACAGAGTTCATTTTTAGCTTCATTCCTAATTCTTTAACTTTTGGTTTAAGCTATCGTTTTGGTGGAACTGGTAACTAATACCAGCTTTCAGAAAACTTTAAACTGTACTTTGCTTTTTGCAGGGTACAGTTTTTTTTCACCCTAAAGTTGCTGTTCTATTTGTATTCATAGCATTTCTAATAGAACTTGCCTTGCTAACTCTTGCTTCGCCAATGCCTCTATTCACTAAGCCGAAACCTTATTCTATCCGTATAAAGGACAGATTACTTTCTTTGGAAAGTCCTGTAGTAATGGGCATCATCAATACTACGCCTGATAGTTTCTTTTCGGGTTCCAGAGCCCAGACTTTGGATGCGGTGCTAGCATCGGCTGCGGAAATGCTAGAACAAGGTGCCACTATATTGGATATTGGCGGCTATTCTACCAGACCAGGGGCATCTGATGTACTCATTCAGGAAGAATTAGATAGGGTAATTCCTGCCATAGAGGCTATTTCACAAGAGTTTCCTGAGGCAATTATTTCTATTGATACTTTTAGGTCAGAGGTTGCCAAGGCTTCCGTTGCTGCTGGTGCCCACATTGTAAACGATGTGAGTGGTGGCAATGCCGATGCCGCTATGTTTGAAACCGTTGCAGAATTGGGAGTGCCATACATTTTGATGCATAGCAGGGGCAATCCTCAAACGATGGCTTCGCTCAATCAATACAACCACCTGAGTACCGATATTGTAAAAGAACTAGCAGTAAAGCTTGCCCAATTACGAGCTTTAGGCGTGGTAGATGTGGTGATTGATCCTGGCTTTGGCTTCGCTAAAAATATGGAGCAGAACTTTCAACTATTGAATGAACTATCGGTATTTCAGGAACTTGATTGTCCGCTTCTAGTAGGCATTAGCAATAAAGGGATGATTTATAAAACCTTAGGCATAGAACCCGCCGAGGCATTAAACGGAACTACCGTATTAAATACCATTGGATTATTGCAAGGCGCACATATAATAAGAGTGCATCAGGTAAAAGAAGCTATGCAATGCGTGCGTTTATTAGGTACAATGTTGCATTATTAACGTAATCTAACTACTTTACCTTTTCACCTTAAAACCGTTCAATTTAGCCTAGGCAATTATTTACCCATGGATGTAGCCCTCCGAATAGGTTTCTTGGAAGTTACATTTACAGATATCGTTGATATACTGTTGGTTAGTTATTTGCTGTATCAGCTTTATAAGATAGTTAGAGGCAATGTTGCCTTCAGAATTGCGCTCGGTTTATTGGCTATATACTTGACTTATATGGTGGTGCGTGCCCTTAAAATGGAGCTGCTCACCGCTATTTTAGGACAGTTTATTGGGGTAGGGGTACTTGCTGCTATCATTTTATTTCAGCCGGAAATCAGAAAGTTTTTGCAGGTACTTGGTAAAAATGCCTTTGTGAACGACGATGGCTTCTTTTTTAACTGGTTTAAGAAAAAAGCTAGTCGACACGAATACGATATCAAGGAAATAATAGAAGCTGCCAAAGCATTGAGCAGCACCAATACAGGTGCGCTTATAGTGTTTTCAAGAAATACTGATTTAAAGCCTTATATAGAAAGTGGCGATATTATGGATGCCGCAATTTCCAGAAGGTTAATACTCTCCATTTTCCAGAAATACAGTCCCTTGCACGATGGCGCTGTTATTGTAGCTGAAAATAAGATAGCTGCAGCCCGATGTATTTTGCCAGTATCTGACGACCCTAAGATACCCGCCCACATGGGTTTGAGGCACCGTTCGGCCATAGGTTTAACTGAAATTACCGATGCTGTTGTGCTTACCATTTCAGAGGAAACAAGCCAAATATCATTGGCTTATGATAGCCAAATAGATACCAATTTAAGTCCCGCCGAACTGAAGCAAAAGCTTAATAACCTACTCAATAATACGGCACCGCTTCCTGTATTGGTGAGCAGGCAATTGGAGGGGGTGTAAATTGAGATTCGGAAATGAAAAACGAACTTCTTCATTTTGCTAAAGTATCAGGAAAGCAATGTTTGGGTTACCTGCTTTTGATGATTGTAATCAATATTGTTTTGGTAAGTTCAGTTGTTAAGAATTCGTTTATGCTCGAAGCTATTTTTCTAATATTTTTTTATTTCATGCTCAATGGCTATTATTTATTCTTTTTACTCTTCAGAAGGTTTGTCCCAAGCCTTAGTATGAAATTCTTCAATGGAGTGAATATTACCCACTTTCAGTTCTTTAGTCATACAATAAGCATTTGCATTGTTGGATTTGCCTTTTTGGATTATTTATGGAGATTGCACATCCGTTTTCCTAAGGATCCCTTTTTGAATTTAATTTTTATCTTGTTTTAAAAAGACTTTCCCCTTATCCATTTGGGCTAAATCCCTGCCTTATAATCAATCTCTTACCCACGGGTTAAAACCCGTGGCAACTTATATCTTAAATATGATCAGAATTATGAATAGCCCTTAGTTACCCAATCTAGTTCCACGTTTTAGGAATAAAATAAGCAAAGCGCATTTTTTCTGAGACGTGATACAACCAACCTTTTTATATATTTGGGTATGGTAAACAACGGCCATAGCACTGGACTATTTGCAGGCGCGGATTTTAGTGTTCCAAGCCTTGAAAATGAGTGGCTTTGATTTTGTTTACTAATAACTAAAACCAATGAGTAAACAGCTTAAGTATTTAACATTGGCAAGTCTTCTAATGCTGTTAATCTCTTGCAAGAGAAATGGTCCCGTTATACACTATGATCATGAAAAATTGCTTTCATATCACTTAGTATCAAAAGCAGTACCAAGTATTTCAGGAGGTTTTAAAGAAGTAAGGCATTCCTTATCTTTTGACAATCAAAAATCGTTTACAGATTTCTGTCTTTATTCAATAAAAGATTCAAGCAAGCTGAACGATACCATTACTCAAGTCTTTAATAAGTTCTTGAATTTTTCAAACGGGAAGTTCTATCAAACTAACAACACTTATGGTTCAAGGAAAGTAAAAGAAGACATTTTCTTTAAGGCATACGCGAATAACTCAGATGAATATGCAATACTTTACTGTGACTTTAAGTGCAGACAAGACTGTGGAAGAAAAACATTGTATTTCTTCAAAAGGGCTCAAAACAAGTGGCTACTAGCGGATAGTTCGGTATTAAGTATAGAGTAGACTATTTCAAGGTTACGTTGAAACCCCCAAACTCTTCCTAAACTCACATAGCAAATACCTCTAGTTCCACGTCTTTGTAATAAAATAAGCAAAGCACAATTTTTCCGTTACATGGTACAACCAACCTTTTTATATATTTGGGTATGATAAACAACGGCAATAGCACAGGACTATTTGCAGGCGCAGGGTTAGTGGTTCCTCGTCTTGGAAATTTGCGACTATGTTTTGTTTACTAAGATGTGGAACCAATAAAGGCTTAAACACAACCAAGACTTAAACAATAATGAAATACTATTCTTTAAGACATTCAGTAAAATATAAAGAAGTTGGCTCTGTACCCCAAGGAGGTCAGTTGGCAGGTAATTTGACACTTGATACAATTAGAAAACTACCTATGTTTTGTGAAAGCGATGAAAAGATTCAATTCAATGTAATATTGAATAATAAAGCAAAGTTTACAGATTATATTAACCAAGGTGCGTTTTTCCACCCCGGACTTTTAATTTCAAAAAATTTATTCGAAAAAACGAACTCGATGAACTATTTCAAATATCAAAGTTATAAAGTTATTCTTTCGATTAAAGAAATTATCAATGCGAACTACACTTTCATTAGACCAGTTTATAATGATTTAAATTATTTTAACTTAAAAAAATCAGATTTATTTTTTTATACTCCGTTAGATTGTATTGGGGAAAGAATTATTGAAGAGAAAAAGGTTAAAATTGAAATTCCAAGTATAGGTTACATAAGTAGTTATATTAAATCAAATGAACTAACAGCTTTAGGTGCTAATATCTTACATCTTAATAAGGATTGTTCCAATAGAGATATTTTTTATTTAGATTATTTTGACCTTAATACAATTGTAATTTCTGAAAGATTTTTAGATATTATTGTTAATAATAAGTTTACAGGTTTCGAAATACGTGAATTGCCTTTTGAAGTTCGATTTGAGTAAAATCTCGTTAATGAATTGTTTTCAAGTCTTCTAAACAAAGCTTCAATCTTGAATTAGTCAGAAAAATTATCATAATAAAATAATTAGTAGTTTATTGTAACAAATACAAATAATCCAACAAAGCAAAATCGGGATTTCGTGATAGGAACTTTTGTATTAATTTTTCATCTTTAGCCCCAATAAAAGCAATCCCTTCTATTCTAACAAATAGAAATTCGCAATGTATAAGTTTTTCTTTATCTTTTCTTTCACTTAAAAAATTTATAGGATCAAAATAGCTATTTTGTAAAGTTGCCATTAAGGAATATGAATCAGAGTTATTGTTCAATGTAATTTTCATCAAATCATTGTAATTCAGTAGTTTGTTTTTGTTATATTTAGAAAAGTACTTCTTGTAAAATTCTTGGTTTTCGCAAGGCCATGAAATTTGTTCACAATACCATAAATAATTTTGAAATTCTTCTATAGAAGACAAAATTTCATTTAAATATTCATGGCCACCTTCATAATTGAATTCAGTCATAAAGATTTTCATAGCCATACCGGATTTTCAACTTTAATAATTTTTACCCCTCCACATTCAAAAACCAGTTCCGTAACCAAGCAGCTGCCTTAGGCATTCCTGTGCTCGCACCTTCTTGGAAAAACTCTACCGCACGAGCAAAGTTATAATCTGGTTTGGCGGGGTCCACTAGCAACAAGGGGGCGTTATCATCTAAAAATTCTACCAATCCTGCCGCTGGGTAAACCTGTAACGAGGTGCCTACCACAATCATTGCATCCGCCTGTTGTACTAACTCTGCTGCGGTGGGCAGCATTGGGACCATCTCCCCAAACCATACAATATGCGGTCGTAACTGGGTACCATCTGGGGCTAGCTGACCTAATTCAATATCTTCTCCTTCTGCAAGGTCAATAATGGTTTCTATATCTTTTTGCCCACGAGCTTGCATTAACTGTCCGTGTAGGTGCAAAATATTGGTACTCCCTGCTCTTTCGTGTAGGTTATCTACATTCTGAGTTACTATTTGCACATGAAAATCAGCTTCTAGTTCTGCGCAAGTAATATGTCCTAGGTTAGGAATTGCAGCACGGGCTCCCTTTCTGCGTTCATTATAAAATTGTAGTACTAAGGCAGGGTCCTTTTGCCAAGCTTGTGGCGTGGCAACATCGTGAATATGGTAGTTCTCCCAAAGCCCGTCGGAATCTCTGAAAGTTTTTAAGCCGCTTTCGGCACTTATACCCGCGCCACTTAAAATTACAAGGTTAAATTTTGACATTGGTAGTGGGGTTGGTTGGACTACAATCCTTTTACTCTACTCTTATTTTCAGTTACAAACGATTCCCAAGAATTGCCTTTGCCTTTCTTAGGTTTACGGTTAAAGTAATGACAAACCGCTACTGCCAAAGCATCGGTAGCATCTAGTAAATCTTCAGGTTCTGTATTAAATTTCAGTAAAGTTTGCAGCATAGCGGCTACTTGTTCTTTGCTGGCTTTTCCATTGCCAGTAACCGATTTCTTCACTTCTAAGGGCAAATATTCCGCAATGGGGATGTTCTTGTTCAAGGCAGCTGCCATTACCACGCCTTGCGCTCTGCCTAATTTTAACATACTTTGCACATTAACTCCAAAGAACGGCATTTCAACAGCGGCTTCATCGGGCAAAAATTCTTGAATCAATCGGCTGATGGTTTCAAAAATTTTCTTCAGTTTTAGTTGTTGGTCGGCATACTTGGCAAGTTTCAGTACCCCATATTGAAGCACTACAATTTTCTTGTTTTCAATATGAATTACCCCGTACCCCATTACTGTAGTACCGGGGTCCACTCCTAAAATAATACGGGATTCGTTCCCTTTGTTAAGCATTTGCTCCATGGTAGCACAAGATAGCAGTAATACTAGCAAGTTAGAAAGGGCAACCGCCTTTTCTTGGCGTAGCGGTATGGGCTATTGGCTAGGGTGG
>JAIYDB010000076.1 GCA_027487695.1 Cytophagaceae bacterium
AGACCGAACAAGATTTGTAAAGCGGCTGCCGTTACTTCAATAAGCATTTTAGGCAAGCCTTTTTGTATAGTAATTGTATCGAAAAATCGGTTTACCAATTCAGGAGGATAGTAGCCCTTTAGGTGGTCATAACACCAACGAGGAATGCGGTACGCAAACTCATACGCCGATTTTGCAAATACCCTACGTTGCAGAATTTCTACCAAAGTAAGCTGCATAATTTGCAAGCCACCACCTACTAATATACCTATGATTACCAAGGCAATAAGTATAACTACCGAGTTAAATACCAGACCACCAGATATTAAACTGATAATAGCCTGGGTACCTAATGGCAACGATAGATTGATAAGCCCAATAAGAATAGCATATGCATAGATATACAAGATATCTTGCTTTTCAGGACGTAATAGTCTTAAGAATCTTCTCAGTGGTGTAGCTTCATGATGCTGGTTATCGGCATCATCGCCATCCATTAAACCATCTAAAGGGAATGCGCTTATCACCATCAGCATACCTAAGTTTTCAGGTTCGCTGCTATCGTGATACTTGTATAAGTTTGAAAGTAGATTAAGTACATCCGGCGCTGGGGTATTGCCGTTATAGTTAATGTATTCAGCCTTATAATCTTTCTTTGGGCAAGGGGTGATGATGATGGGCTTTACCTCATTGCCTTGGGTTTCAAATACCAAGATAGGGAACTCCATTTTGCGTAATAGTACACGGAATTCACTATCAGGCACGGCATTAATCACCAAGTTCATTTTTACCCTAGCTGCACGTTCTGCAAGCACTTCGGCAAAAATGGGTAGTTCGGCAGGAGAGTATTCACCGTGTTGGTAATACACATCTTGCGCATCGAACTTACTTACTTTCAAATCTATTTTTTTGCCAAGCTCTGTGAGCAGAGGCACTATAATTTGCGCATTCATAAGAGTTGGTTAGGCGTTAAAATGCCTAACTGAAAAGAAGCTGTGGGAACAATTACTTTTAAAATAAGTAGTTATTATTCAGCAATATACCTAAAAAACGTATTCCGTACTAAGGTGGTTTATCCAGCCACTTGGGGTATAAAGTTTTATACCACCTGGGGTTTGGGTTAAACCTCTGGTATTACTTGTAAGTAAAGCGGTGCAGCAGTTGTCTATTGCAGCTATTTCAAGAAGCAATAAATCAGCATCTACGCCTTCAGAATCGTCAGGAAAGTTTCCTAATAACTCGGTCATTTTTTCTGTGGTTGCTATCTCAACAGAAAGTATTTCGTAATTATGGAGCAGGTATAAAAATTCCTGCCTTACAAGAATATTCGGTACAAAGTATTCGCTTAGTATGCTTGCAAGCCTATGTAAGGCAAACAAGGGTACAGCTACTAATGCGGTTTCCAATTCAGCAGTATGCTGCAAACTACGGTGAACCACCTCCCTAAAAGCAAACAACTGTTCACTTTGTTCTTGCTGCCTACGACTTGCAAATTCCGGGTGACGGAAATAGAAATCGTGTAGCAGTATAGAGGTATCTACCAGTAGTTTCATTGGACGTTTTTATGCAATTGCGGAACGAAACTACAATCCAACTACATAACGAAAAAGTTTTTAAGATGTTTTGAAAAAACTTTCTGTAACAAACCAGCTTTAAGCTATGTTTTGACTTTAATGTTCAGCAATAAGAAAAAGCAAATTAGCATCATAGGCAGCGGTATGGCAGGTTTAGCTGCCGGTGCTTTGCTAACGAGCAAAGGATATACAGTCAGAATTTTTGAGCAAAATTATTTGCTAGGTGGCTGCAGTTCTAGCTATTGGCGCAAAGGTTTTGTGTTTGAGGCGGGGGCTACCACACTTGTTGGATTTGACACCAACCAACCTTTAGCCTTTTTGTCAAAGGAAACGGGTATTGAAATCCCGAGGCTTACTTTAGAATTGCCTATGCAAGTGCATTTGCTGGATGGAACTACCATTTCTCGGTACCAAGATAGTGGGGAGTGGTTGGCTGAGGCGGAGCGTTGCTTTGGCATGAAAGGACAAGCGGCATTTTGGAGGTTCTGCAAAAAGGTATCTGATTTTGTATGGCGAACTAGTACGGCCCAACGGTTTTTCCCTCCTGAAAAGCCCGCCGATTTATTAGAGGCATTAAAGGCAGTAAAGTGGGACCAACCCCTGTATGCGAGTCTGTCTTTGATGAGTACAATGCAATTGCTCAATTGGTTTGGCTTAGATACCAACAAGAGTTTTGTGGCATTCGTAAATCAGCAATTGATTATCACTGCGCAGAATACCGCTAATGAAGTAAACGCCCTTTTTGGTGCTGCTGCATTATGCTACACCAATTACGAGAACAATTACGTAATGGGCGGATTGATAAACTTGGTGCAGCCCTATTGCGATTATATCACCCAAAGGGGTGGGGAAGTGTTATTGCGCCATGCAATTGAGAAGATAGAAGATCGCGTTGAAGGTGGGCATATAATCCACACCAAAAAGCAAGGAACCTTTGAAACCGATGTAGTGGTTTTTGCAATCCCGGCCAATAACGTGGTTGAGATATACGAACCAGCAAAGCCACACCTGCAACTGATGGAAGGCGAACAACTAGCCTCCGCTTTTCAGATGGGGATAGGCTTTAAACCCCACAGAAATTATGAAAGTCTGCACCATCAAGTGCATTTAGAAGGTCCGCTTGTGGGGGTGGGGGCAAAAAGTATATTCCTTTCGCTTTCTCACGCTTCTGATACTTCCCGTACAGATGAGCCAGGATTGATGGTAGCTAGTGTAAGCGCACATTTCCATAATCCTCACCTAGCATCGCAACATCCTGATAAGCAACCTGCGATAGACCAAGCCTTAGCAGCCTTGCAAAAGGCAGATTTGTTGCTACCTGAAAATATCAAATACTTGCATTGTTCTTTTGCCAAAGAATGGGAACAATGGACCGCCCGCAAATGGGGATTTGTAGGAGGCTACCCGCAGTTTATGCAGATAAAGCCTTGGCAAATGAATGGTCACCGTTTGCCTGCCGTAAAAGGTAAAACCACTGCCTATATTTGTGGCGATACCACCTACCCAGGACAAGGCATCCCAGGGGCGGCACTCAGTGGCATTATTGCTGCAGAAAAAATTGCCGCCGATTGGAAATAACAACAACTACCTATTCTATAAAATTACGCAAATGTTCACTGGCATAATAGAAGCACTCACCACCATTACCCATCTTGAAACCGAAGGCACCAACCTACACCTCACCTTTGCCAGACCGGCAGGTTGGGACTTGAAAGTGGACCAATCGGTGGCGCATAATGGGGTATGCTTGACCGTGGTAGCCCTGACCGAAACCACTTATACCCTAACTGCCGTAGCTGAAACCTTAGCAAAAACCACTTTGGGCAATTTAGCTGTTGGCAATGTAGTGAATGTAGAACGCTGTATGCCCGCCCATGGCAGGTTTGATGGACATATTGTCCAAGGTCACGTTGACCAAAAAGGCAAAGTTGAAAGCGTTACCGACCAAAACGGCTCCTGGCTAGTAGAGTTTACCTACCAACCCGACACCCAGCATATTGTAGTAGAAAAGGGGAGTATATGCGTGAATGGCGTAAGTTTGACTGCCTTCAATGCCGTAGAAAATAAATTTACGGTAACCATAATCCCCTACACTTGGGAGCATACCAATTTCCATACTCTTACCGTAGGCACGGAAGTAAACCTAGAGTTTGATATCATAGGAAAGTATGTGGCGCGGTTGATGGGGAAGTAAGAGACTAGGAATATAATGCAAAAGCCCGCGCAGCGAGCTTTTTTTAAGATTGATATAATTATTCCTATAATAATTTGCATTTTTTTAATACCTAGGTAAAAAATGAGCAAATTAATTTTTTATAAATATTTGGAAGTTTATATTCTAGCTTTTAGTTTTACAATCAAATACCAATTATCCTATTGCTTTAAGGCAAAATTGCCAAATCATAGCAAAGTATTATACTCCTAACGCTGTACAATGAACGCCAATTTTAAATATCTCATTTATTGTTTTATAGCTTTTCTTACTTTTTCTTGCAAGGAAGATGCGGTTGACCCTGTGGAGGACTTGGCGTATTTTAAAGAAGATTTAAGTTCCTTCGGGCCAATAATCGATAGAAATGCAACATATTCTCCAGACGGCACTAAAATTGCTTTTTGTCGAATGCCATTGGGTTTGGAATATTTGAACGAAGAAGGATTATATTTAATGGATAGTGATGGAAGTAATCTAAAGTTTTTGTATAAAGGACTTGCTTCATCACCAAAGTTTAGTCCTGATGGTAAAAAGCTAGCGTTTTCTGGTTTTGAAGGGTTATCAATTATTGATTTTAAAAATAATACTATTCAAAATTTAGATAAGGCTCTTGTAACTGGAATTTTGGATTGGTCACCCGATGGAAAACAAATAGTAACTAGTGGGACAGATGATGCAGATAATAAAAGCGGTAGTATAATAGGAGTTATAGATACTAATTTAAACTTCAGTACCTATCAGCAAATTACTAAACCCCGAACAGGAGATGCTTCGTATCCAGTATTTTCAAAAGATCAAAACTATATCTATTTCTTTAAGTATTCGACTTATGACAATAGTCTTTTTAAATCGATTCAAAAAGTAAATTTGAGTACATTAGAGACAAGTCTTGTATCTGATGATAAATTTAATTCATATAATCTGAATTTAAATCGAGTTGAAGAAAAACTGGTTCATAATACTTTGGATTTTAACATTGTAATCAGAGATGTTAATGGAAAGTTTATTCAAAGACTACCAGTAAGAGGTTATACACCAAGTTTTCATCCAAATGGAAAATCCCTACTAATATCTTCGCCTGACAGTGAGGGTGTAGGTTCCAGGTTAGCAACTTTTAACCTTGAAACTAATAAGTTAAGGTTTATTAGGTATTACTAAAACGCTTATTTTTATTAGGTACTTCCTTTATTTTTCTTCGCATCTTAGCGAGTGCCGAATAGGCATCAACACCCATCCCGAAGGGATACGATACTGCAAAGACCTGTTTAAAGTATTGGCAGCTTCGCTGACGCCACGAGTTTGTCTTTGCGAAAAAGGCAACTTTCTTTGCTTCTTTCTTTTTTGCCAGAAAAGAAAGAAGTAGGTTAAATTGATGTAAATGTTGGTGTTATGCGGAAGGTGCTTTGAGCAAGTTCCAGGAACAGTTTATCCTTTCACCCCTACGGGGTTCTGTACGCATATGGGCATTTCTTTGGCTACAATACTTTCACCACTCCGTGGTTTAAAAAAGTCATCCTCACTATCCGTAAATCCAGCAAATCCTGATTCAGACAAAATCATAAAAATCACTCCAATCAAATAAATCACCGTTCAAGACAGCCCATCAAAAAAGCCCGCGCAGCGGGCTTTTTTGACAAATCTATAATTATTATGGCATATTTAAATGCCATAAAACATCTCTTAAAACTCTGCATTCATTGGGGTTCTTGGGAAAGGAACCACATCGCGGATATTACTCATACCCGTTACAAATAGTACTAAGCGTTCAAAGCCTAAGCCAAAGCCTGCGTGTGGTGCGGTGCCAAACTTACGGGTATCTAGGTACCACCATAGTTCTTCTGGGTGTATGCCCATTTCTACCATACGGGTGGTCAATTTCTCTAGGTCTTCTTCTCTTTGGCTACCACCTATTATTTCGCCAATGCCAGGGAATAGCACGTCCATTGCACGTACCGTTTTGCCATCGGAATTTTGCTTCATATAGAATGCCTTAATTTCTTTCGGGTAATCCGTTAGAATTACTGGCTTTTTAAAGTGCTTTTCTACTAAGTAACGCTCGTGTTCGCTTTGTAAATCGGTACCCCAATCTACCTTAAACTCGAACTTTTGTCCGCTAGCTTTCAGAATATCAACAGCCTCAGTGTAAGTAAGACGTTGGAATTTATTAGTTACCACAAAGTTTAGGCGTTCCAAAAGTTCCTTATCGTACATATCGTTCAAGAACTTCAGGTCAGGTGCACAATGTTCTAAAGCATACTTTATACAGTAGCAGATAAAATCTTCTGCCAAGTCCATATTCTGCTCCAGTTCATTGAAGGCAACTTCTGGCTCAATCATCCAGAACTCCGCTAGGTGACGAGTGGTATTGCTATTTTCTGCTCTGAATGTAGGACCAAAGGTATAAACCTTGCCCAACGCCATCGCAAATAATTCAGCCTCTAATTGTCCAGATACCGTAAGGTTAGTGCTTCTGCCAAAGAAATCCTGACTATAATCAATAGCACCATCCGCTTTCGGAGGATTTTGTAAATCAAGTGTAGTTACACGGAACATAGCACCCGCACCTTCTGCATCAGAAGCGGTGATAATTGGGCTATGCACATTAAAGAATCCGCGCTCATTAAAATAGTTGTGGA
>JAIYDB010000038.1 GCA_027487695.1 Cytophagaceae bacterium
ATTTATGGTATCGGTAATCCTGATGAGTTTGCGAAAAACGTAATCCGTTTAACGGTTGGCGATGTAGTAAGTCGTAACCGTTTCCTACATGGTTTAGTAGATATTTTATACTCTCGTACTGAGGCTGATTTTAAGCGGGGTAGCTTCCGAGTAAAAGGCGATACGGTTGATGTATATCCTGCTTATGCCGATTTTGCCTTCCGCATTACCTTTTGGGGCGATGATATTGAACGTATTACACGTATCAATCCTGAAACAGGGGCAACCCTAAGTAACGAGGTGGGTATTACCATATATCCCGCCAACCTATTCGTTACGGGTAAGGAACTCTTGCACCAATCGATGCGTGAAATCCAAGATGATTTGGTAGAGCAAATCAAATTCTTTGAATCAGAAGGTAGGTTCCAAGAGGCTACTCGTATTAGGGAGCGTACGGAATTTGACTTGGAAATGATGCGTGAATTAGGCTATTGCAGTGGTATTGAGAACTACTCTCGGTATTTTGATAAGCGACAGCCGGGTATGCGTCCCTTCTGTTTGATAGATTATTTCCCTGACGATTTCCTTTTGGTGGTTGATGAAAGCCACGTTACCCTTCCCCAAATTAGGGCGATGTGGGGAGGAGATAGAAGCCGTAAAGTAAACTTAGTGGATTATGGTTTCCGTTTGCCAAGTGCTATGGATAACCGTCCACTTACTTTTAATGAGTTTGAAGCAATGATTCCGCAGTCTATGTTTGTAAGTGCTACCCCTAGTGAATATGAAATCAGGAAGTGCGAAGGTGTGGTAGTGGAACAAGTAATAAGACCAACAGGCCTATTAGACCCTATCATTGAAGTTCGACCAACAGGCGATCAAATTGAAAACCTATTGGAGGAAATAGATATCCGTATCAAACAAGGCGATAGGGTGCTCATAACCACGCTAACCAAGCGAATGGCGGAGGAGCTTACCAAGTTTATGGAAAGGCTAAACCTCAAAGTAAAGTATATCCATAGCGAAGTAAAAACCTTGGATCGGGTAGAAATTCTGCGGGAATTACGTCTGGGTATTATTGATGTATTGGTAGGGGTGAACTTGTTACGTGAAGGCTTGGACTTACCTGAAGTATCGTTAGTAGCGATTATGGATGCCGATAAAGAAGGTTTCTTGCGTGACCAAAGGAGTATGATACAAACCATAGGTAGGGCAGCTCGTAATGAAAACGGGATGGTGATTATGTATGCAGATAGAATGACTGGCAGTATGGAACAAGCCATTGAAGAAACCCGCCGACGTAGGGCTAAACAGGAAATTTACAACACAGAACACGGCATTACCCCGAAAACTATCCGTAAATCTGCTGAGGCTATTATGCAGCAAACTAAGGTAGCAGATAGCCGTAAGGATGCTAAAGTTTATGCCTTCGATGATATGGAGGATAACTTGATGATTGCCGCAGATCCTGTAGTTGCCTATATGCCTAAGCAAGATCTTGAAAAGCTCGCCACCAAAACCCAAAAGGATATGGAAAAGGCAGCCAAAGAACTTGACTTTATAACTGCAGCCAGATTACGTGATGAACTTGCCCAACTTAAAGAATTACTGAAACAGAAGGGTTAAGCCTCAACTTATTCGGCAGTTCTGAAAATTTGATGTTAATTTGAAGTTGAATGTCACCAAGGTGACAAAGTTACGTTTACTTATTTCCGAGGTTTGCATTTGTAAACCCACCGAACTTAAAAATATGACCCACCTCCTTACCTTGAAAATGAATCGTGTTTTTACCTCGCTAATCGTGCTATTAGCATTGGTTTTGAACACTTATACCGCAACGGCTCAAATTTTAGAGCCTAGCAAATGGAGCTTTTCTTATTCAAAATCCTCAGCTAAGGTAGGCGATGAATTAGATGTAATTATCAAGGTTAAGTTAGATGAAGGCTGGTATTTATATAGCTCAGATTTCGATCCGAACTTAGGACCAATTATTACCGCGCTAACTTGGAAAGCACATCCAAGTTTTAAAACCCTTGGTAAGCTAAAACCAATTGGCGCTAAGAAAAAATACGACGATTTATGGGGTGGTGAATATACCTACTTCACTAAAACAGCAGAATTCCGTCAGAAAATAAAGGTTCTAGCAGCCAATCCAGTAATTAAAGGTACCTACGAAGGACAAGTTTGTACCGAAAAAGACGGCAAATGTATAACAGTAAATGGCGATTTTGAAGTTAAAGGACTTACAGTTGCAGGAGCAGAAAGTGCACCTGCGCCAACTCCTACAAAAACGGACGCAACCAATTCAGATACTACAAGTGCCAATACACCAGTAAGTTCAGATACTGGGAGTGCGGTTTCAACAGTAAATACTACCCCAACAGATACCGCAAAAGCTGAAACAACCATAGCAGGAACAACCCCAAAAAAGGAAGATGAAAGCATTTTCGGCTTCTTCTTATTGGCTATGGGTGCAGGCTTTTTAGCTTTATTAACACCTTGCGTATTCCCGCTAATCCCAATGACTGTAACCTTCTTTACAAAAAGAAGTGGCACCAGAGCACAAGGCATCAGAAACGCATTTATTTATGGTTTAAGTATCATTGCCATCTATGTGATTGCAGGTACTATCGTCGCTAAAATTAATGGTCCGGGCTTTGCTAATTTCTTGGCAACTCACTGGTTTCCAAATATATTGTTTACAGTAATCTTTGTAATCTTCGGTCTTAGCTTCTTAGGTCTTTTTGAAATTGTATTGCCATCAGGTATGGTAAACAGCGTAGATAGACTTGGCGATAAAGGTGGCTTTATAGGAATCTTCTTTATGGCCTTTACCTTAGTGCTAGTATCGTTTTCGTGTACAGGTCCTATCGTAGGAAGTATCCTAGTTGAAAGTGCTGGAGGGGCATTCCTCAAACCTATAGTGGGGATGTTTGGCTTCTCGTTAGCCTTGTCGTTACCGTTTATGTTCTTTGCTTTGTTCCCGCAGGCATTAAGCGAATTGCCAAAAAGTGGTGGTTGGTTAAATTCAGTAAAGGTTGTTTTAGGTTTTGCTGAATTGGCTTTAGCACTAAAATACTTCTCAACGGCTGACCTTTCTTACCACTGGGGTATCTTAAATAGAGATACCTATCTTTCTATTTGGATAGTAATTTTTGCCTTAATAGGCTTCTATTTGTTAGGTAAAATCAGAATGCCTAAGGACGATAAACTCGAGAAAATTCCTGTGTTCAGAATGATTATGGCAATCATTGTTTTCTCGTTCACAGTCTATTTAATTCCTGGTTTATGGGGTGCTCCATTGCCTGCTTTATCAGGTTATTTGCCTCCGCAAAGCACGCAAGCGTTTACCCTTGTTGCTGGTTCAGAAGAAAGTGGTCATACCAATTCAGTCGCTACAACTGGTGCTTGCAGCAATCCTAAGTACGCCGATTTTCTTCACGTACCTCACGGTATCCAAGGTTACTTCGATTATAAGCAAGCGTTAGCATGCGCTAAGGAACAGAAAAAGCCTTTGTTTATTGATTTCACAGGTCACGGTTGTGTGAACTGTAGGGAAATGGAAGCCAATGTATGGTCAGATCCTGAGGTTTTGCGTCGCTTAAAAGAAGATTTTGTTGTCGTTTCTTTATATGTTGATGATAAAAAGGAATTGCCAGAGTCTGAGTGGTACACTAGTGCTTACGATAACAAGGTTAAAAAATCAATTGGCGACCAAAATGCAGATTTCCAAATCATCAAATACAAGACTAATTCACAGCCTTTGTACGTTATAGTTGATGAAAAGGGCGAACAATTGAACGCTCCTCGTGCTTATGATAAAGATGTACAAGCCTACATCAAATTCCTAGACGAAGCCAAACTAAAATACCAGCAATTTGTAAATTGATTTCAAATAAATTTATAAGCATTTTATTCATTGCCTTTATCTCTTTAGGGATAACTGCTTTTGCCCAGCCAACCAATGAATTAGACCAAAAAGTAGTAAATCATTTCAACGGAAAAACTGTTGATAAATCTACTTTAGTGAAGTGGTTAAATGAAAATACAAAAACCGATTTGGAGTATTCCAGAGCGGTTTTTGCGTTTCTAAGTACCCAGATTAACTACAATATGGCTGCCTTTGAACAAGGCATTAATTTAAATGTAACGCCTGAGGCAGTGCTTAAAACGGGTAATTCTGTTTGTCAGGGTTATGCTAACTTGTTTAAAGCCCTTTGTGATGCCAAAAAGATTAAGTGCTATGTGGTCACAGGTCACGGAGAAGGACTTGCAGCCCGTGCCAGAGCGTTCGATAACCACGCTTGGAATTGCTTTCAAATTGATGGCAAATGGTATTTAGCAGAAGCCACTTGGGCTGGTTTCTTATACCGTCAGTTTGGTCTTTCGGGTATTCAGGGGAATACTTACAATAAGTTTTGGATGCCCAATCCTGCCAACTTTGTTTGGGAACATTTACCCAATGTACCTGAATTTCAGCTTCTAGATCCTGTGATTACTATTGAAGATTACAAAAAAGGCGAGAAACATGTAAATGAATTAGCCGCAAAAGCAGCTCATGAACCTTCCTTATTAATGGACATTTATTTGAATGAAACCATTGGTCTTGAGGATCATCGTCGTAACCTATCCTTGGCAGAAAGGGCTTATACCTTTAACCCTAATAACCCAATGACTTATGCTTTTGCCTTGCTAAATAACACAGTTCATAAGCATGAAACCTTTAGGCAAAAAGCTACTAAAGATAATTTAGATACTTGTATAGCCTTTGAAAAAGAAGTCCTAAAGGGGTATGAAAAAAGCCTTGAATTGATGGAAGCGGTGCGTCCACGAGATGCAGTGATTGAAAAGGCGATTGATACCAATGAATTCAACATCAAAAGCACGAGAAAATACATTGCCGATCTGCAGAAAATGAAAGAATTCTACGAAAAGCAGGCTCGCTAATATTTCCTTATATAACAAGCACCTGCATCTGCTTATATTTGGGCAATGCAAGCGCTTAAAGAAACTAACTTCCAATTCCCAGGGCAAACTGCCTTTTACAAAGGTAAAGTCCGCGATGTTTATACCATTGGCAATAAGCTAGTCATGGTGGCATCTGACCGTATTTCAGCTTTTGATGTAGTATTGCCCAAGGCTATTCCTTTCAAAGGAGAAGTACTAAACAGAACAGCTGCCCACTTTTTAGCCGCTACTGCCGATATCGTTCCTAATTGGGTAGTATCGGTTCCAGATCCAAACGTAACTATCGGACTAGCTTGCGAGCCTTTTAAGGTGGAAATGGTAGTACGCGGTTACTTAGCGGGACACGCCGCCAGAGAATATGCACTAGGTAAAAGATCAGTTTGTGGCGTTGCTTTACCAGAAGGCCTAAAGGAGAACGATAAACTTCCCCACCCTATCATTACGCCTACAACAAAGGCTTCTGAAGGACACGATGAAGATATTAGTCGTGAAGCAATTATTGCCCAAGGCATCGTTTCGGAGGCTGATTATAGTCAGCTAGAGGCATATACCCTTGCATTGTACCAAAGAGGTACAGAAATGGCTGCTAAACAAGGGCTTATATTAGTAGATACTAAGTATGAGTTTGGAAAAATGGATGATCAAATTATTTTGATAGACGAAATTCATACCCCTGATAGTTCTCGTTATTTCTATGCAGAAGGCTACGAAGAACGCCAAGCTAATAATGAACCACAAAAGCAGTTAAGCAAAGAATTTGTCCGTAAATGGCTCATTGAAAACGGTTTCCAAGGAAAGGACGGTCAGCAAGTGCCTGAAATGTCAGAGGAATGGATAACCGAAATAAGCAATCGTTACATTGAATTATTTGAAAAAGTAACAGGCCATACCTTCAATAAAGAAACTTCAGAAGAAGCCATTACCGATCGTATTTACAAGAATATCCTAAACGCACTAAGCTAATGAACATTATAAAAGAAGAAAATCATTGGCAAATTACCGCCACCGCCACTGAATTATTGAATGCGAATTGGCTAGTTACCCTTACTGATGCGCCTGCATTTACCATTTTAGATATTTCAGAACTAATTGAATCAGAATTAAATTCAGTTGCTGAAAGTATTAGAGAATGGATGGAATACAACTTAGAATTAGGTGGAAAGGGTGTTTTAGTTACTGCCTTTGAAACAGAAATAAGAGACCTACTTTCAGCCACCGAAGAAAGCCTTATCGTAATGCCTACCCTTGAAGAAGCTGTGGATGCGGTATTCTTCGCCATTATAGAAAACGACCTATTGAATGGGTCAGATTTTGAATAAGTAAACCTATTGGATTTTAAAGTTACCGTTCTCGGCACCTGTTCTGCCACCTTTGCTTGGGGCCGACACCAAAGTGCAACCTTAGTGCAATTCGATAACCTCCACTTTCTTATTGATTGCGGTGAGGGCACCCAATTGCAGTTTATTGACCATAAAGTAAAAACTGCCAAGTTAGAAGCCATATTTATCTCTCACCTCCACGGCGATCATTACCTTGGTTTAGTAGGTTTACTTGGCACTATGAGTATGGGTGGACGTAAAAAGCCACTTACTATTTATAGTCCTGTCGGGTTAAAAGAAATCATAGAAGTTCAGTTTAAGCACTCGGGAACCATTTTAAACTATGAACTCAATATACTTGAACACCAAGCCAATAGTCCCGAAGTAATAGCACAATTTCAATACTTTAAGGTAAGCACCTTACCATTGCAACATCGAGTGCCTTGCACAGGCTACTTGTTTGAGGAAACCATTGCCAAGCGCAAATTCCGATCAGACCGCAACCTAGAGGTAGTTCCAGTTCCTGCAATCAAAGCAATGAAGGAAGGCGAGGACTATGATGGTCCAGAAGGCAAATACTTCGCTGCCGATTGGATAGAAGAAACGAGACCGCCCCGCAAGTTTGCTTATTGTTCTGATACTATTTACCTGCCTCATTTAGCGGCCCAAATACAAGGTGTAGATTTATTGTATCACGAGGCTACTTTTGATCAAGAACATATTACAAGAGCCAAAGAAACCTTCCATTCCACAGCCATAGAAGCAGCAACAGTAGCTAAGGATGCAGGTGCAGGAAGACTAATTCTTAGCCATTTCAGTTCTAGATTTAAAGAGTTAGATGTCTTGGTAAATGAAGCAAAATCAGTTTTCCTAAATTCAGAGGCAGCAGTTGAAGGTGCCGAATACCCAATTTTAGTGAACCGAACGGTTACCAATACCAAGTAAAAGCGTATTTAACCTAAATTAGCTTATGAAAAACTTTTACCTTTTTCTATTCCTGTTCTTGGTATCGTTCGCTACAAATGCGCAAAGTTTGTACGTGCCTTACAATCCTGAAACCTATCATCTGATTCAACGGTATGAAGTTTTAGGAGGAGTAAGCGTTAACAATACCACTAACGGAATTAGACCTTATACCAGAAAGGGTGTGGTGCAAATGGCTCAAGGAAATATGCCTATGCTAAGTCGTAAGTTTATTCCTGAAGCTGATTTCAATTTAGAATACCTAGTAACTGATAGTCCTGAGCAAAGCCTTGGCAGTAGCGTTTATACGGAAAGCAGATACAAATTTACTGGTCCTATTTACCGCACAAAGAACGATTTATTTACTCATTCAGATTCGGTATTCGACCTGCACATAAACCCTGTTTTATTACTTTCAACTGGAAAAGACAGTGAAACTTCAAGTAGGCTTTATCAAAATACCAGAGGTGTAGAATTAAGGGCAACCATAGATAATAAAGTAGGACTTTATACCTATCTCACCACCACCCAAATGCAGATTCCTGAGTACATAAGAATGTACACTGAAATGAATGAGACCGTGCAAGGGGAAGGTTTCTGGAAATCATTAAATGGTAAAGGGTATGATTTTTTCACCGCCCGTGGGTACCTAACCTTTGCGCTAACTAAGCATATAGATGTGCAAGCAGGTCACGATAAAATCTTTGTAGGACAGGGTTATCGTAGTATGATATTGAGCGACAATGCTAATAATTACAACTTCTTAAGAGTTAATACCAATATCTGGAAACTGAATTACACGAATATCTATGCCCAACTAAAAGCCAATACTTTTGCAAATCCTAACCTAAATGGCAGCCTTGCAGGTGTTCGCTATCCAGATAAATATATGGCATTCCATCACTTAGGGATGCAGGTAACCAAAAACTTGAATATCGGACTGTTTGAATCTGTGATATTCGGACGAGGCGATAGTGCCAGCGGCGGTACCTTCGATTGGGCATATATGAATCCTCTTATCTTTTACAGGGCAATGGAAAGCAATATGGGCAGTCCAGATAATGCCTCGATAGGAGCAGACTTTAGCTGGCGCATCAAAAACAGAGTACTCGTTTACGGTCAGTTCTTCTTAGACGAATACCTGCACAAAGAAGTTTGGGGTGGTAAAGATTGGTGGGCTAATAAATGGGCAACCCAAATTGGGGCTAAGTACTTTGCAGCCTTCGGCATCAGTAGGCTTGATTTACAGGCCGAATACAATAGCGCTAGGCCTTATACCTATACTCACTTGAATAATCAGAATGCTTATATCCATTATAACCAACCCCTCGCCCACCCTTACGGAGCAAACTTCAGGGAGTTTATTGGAATTGCGAGGTACCAACCTTTGAATCGGTTGTTTATTGTAGCGAAATTGTTTGTAGCTGAAAGAGGTTTGGATTTTGACCTTCTTAATAACACCACTACAAATTATGGAAGTAACCTATTAAAGCCTTACAATACCCGTGAAAGTGAATATGGAAATATAATTGGTCAGGGTTACAACAACATAATTATGACTAGGGCATTAACTGTAAGTTATATGTTTAAACATAATTGGTGGCTTGATTTGAATTGGGTAGTTAGAGAAATTAGTAGTGGTGTATTTACTGCCGACCGTACAGGAGAGTTTAAACTTCGTAACGGTAATGTTTTAAGCTTTACTCTCAGAGCTAATATTGGTCGTCGGGAAGATGCTTTATAGTAACTCTATTTTGTAATCAAAAGCTAAAGTTCTAACTTAGTTCACACTATGGAAACCCCAACCCACCCATTTACTCAAAGCCTGTTCTGGGATATTAACTTAGCTGAATTAGACCTTGAAAAGCACGAAGTGTTTATTTTAAAGCGAGTCTTCGAACGGGGAGATATAGATCAGATAAGGTTTATATTCAAATACTATGGCTTAGATAGAATTAGCGCCTTTGTGGAAAGTAAGCCTAGAATGGATAAGCGAGGATTTTCCTTTGCTGAAAACTTGGTGTTAGGCATGAAAGAAAATAATAGGACTGATTTTTGTTATTAACAAAAAAAACGGGGACTAATAGCCCCCGTTATGCATTATAATTAACGGCTTATTCTTCTCCTAAGAAGGCATATCTATAATCTGTAGGGGGTACCAAGTTTTCCTTAATTGCCTGCGCACTTACCCATCGTAACAGGTTTAACTTACTGCCTGCTTTATCGTTAGTGCCGCTTGCACGTGCACCACCGAATGGCTGCTGACCAACAACTGCGCCTGTTGGCTTATCGTTAATATAGAAGTTACCAGCAGCGTGCTTTAAAACCTTACTAGCGTGTTCTATCACATATCTATCTTGTGAGAAAATTGCACCAGTTAAAGCATACGGAGAAGTGCTATCTACCAACTCCAAGCTTTGCTCCCAATAATCTGGGTGATAAACATAAATGGTAAGCACTGGACCGAACAATTCCTCGCACATAGTCACATACATAGGATCTTGTACTGCAATTACAGTTGGCTGAATAAAATAGCCTGTTTCTTTGCTATAACCACCACCGAAAACTATTTCGTTGGTTTCATCGGCTTTAGCGGCATCAATATACTTAGCAAGCTTATCGAATGCTTTTTCGTCAATTACTGCATTTACAAAGTTGGTAAAGTCTTCTACTGGACCAACCTTAATAGTTTCTAAATCGGCCACCATAAAGGCTTTTACTTCCTCCCAAATATTTGAAGGGATATAGGCTCTTGAAGCAGCTGAACATTTCTGTCCTTGGTATTCAAAGGCACCACGTACTAGGGCTACCGCTAAAGCTTTAGGGTCAGCACTTGGGTGTGCCCACACAAAGTCCTTACCGCCAGTTTCGCCAACAATTCTTGGGTAGCTCTTATACTTATGAATATTGGCACCTACTGTTTTCCAGATGTTTTGGAATACGCCAGTACTACCTGTAAAGTGAATACCTGCAAATTCTGGATGGTTAAAAATCACATCGCCAGCGGTAGGACCATCAACATAAATTAGGTTGATAACCCCTGCTGGTAAGCCTGCTTCCATAAACAGTTCCATCAGCACTTGCGCACTGTAGATTTGGGTATTGCTTGGCTTCCAAACTACAGTATTTCCCATAAGGGCCGCACTTGTAGGTAGGTTACCAGCAATGGCAGTAAAGTTGAACGGAGTTAGAGCAAATACAAAACCTTCAAGCGGTCTGTAATCCATTCTATTCCAAATACCAGGACTGCTTATAGGTTGCTCTGAATAAATTTCAGTAGCGTATTGGACGTTAAAACGCAAGAAATCGATTAATTCACAAGCACTATCAATTTCTGCTTGATATGCATTTTTGCTTTGTGCTAGCATGGTAGCTGCATTAACTTTAGCTCTGTATTTACCAGCTAATAAATCCGCAGCTTTTAGGAAAATGGTAGCCCGTTGTTCCCAACTCATATTTTCCCACTCGTACTTAGCACGAAGGGCTGCATTGATTGCCTGCTCTACGTGACCTGCATCACCTGCACTGTAGTGACCTAAAATATGCTTATGGTCGTGTGGAGGTGAAAGTGGCTTTTTAGTTTCGGTATAAACCTTTTCGCCACCTATGTACATAGGGATATCTATTACTTGACTTCTGGCTTCAGCCAAAGCAGCTTTTAAAGCTAACTTTTCAGGCGAACCAGGTGCATATTCTTTTACAGGTTCGTTCTTTGGAGCGGGAACTTGGAAAAATCCTTTAATCATTGCCGTGTTATACGTTTTGGTGTAATGCAATTACTGGTGTAAAGCTATGGTTTTTTCTAATGCAGAAAGTGCCTGATTTCATTCGTAAATTGCCAACCTTAATATTACAGCGTGCAACAAACTCTATTACCTATTGAAATAGTTTCAGGAACTGCCGAGGCATTGTTTACTGAAACCTACAAAATTCGGTCCCTCGTATTTGTAGAGGAGCAAAATGTTCCTGAAGATGAAGAAAAGGACGAATACGAAGCTATCTGTAGGCACTATTTAGCCACTTTGGCAGGAGAGCCAATGGGTACTGCTCGTTGGCGAACAACCGACAAGGGCATAAAACTAGAACGCTTTGCCGTTATGCCTACTGCTAGAAAAAAAGGAATTGGGGCAGCCATAGCTAAACAAGTACTTCAAGATATTCTGATTGAGTACCCTGAAAAGATTACGATTTACTGCCACGCCCAAGTTTCTGCCTTGGCGTTTTGGGAAAGCCAAGGCTTTGTTGCCGAAGGTGAAGTTTTCTACGAGGCTAATATTGCCCATTACTTAATGAAATACGCTGCCAAATAATGATTGATAAGCCTATTATAATTCTTGCTATTGAAAGCAGTTGCGATGAAACCAGTGCATCAGTCATTGTTGATGGTATTGTTAAAAGCAATATCGTTGCGGGGCAGGAGGTACACAGTATTTACGGTGGTGTAGTGCCAGAATATGCCAGCAGAGCCCACCAATTACATATTGTTCCTGTAATACACCAATCACTTTCGGAAGCTGGAGTTACCCAAGACCAACTATCGGCTATTGCTTACACTAAAGGACCGGGTTTATTAGGAGCTTTACTTGTAGGACATTCCTTTGCTAAGGGAATGGCGATGGGATTAGGTATTCCTTTAATTGGAGTTAACCACATGCAAGCGCATATTCTGGCGCATTTTATTGATGAGCCAAAGCCTGAATTTCCGTTTCTCTGTCTTACGGTCAGTGGCGGACATACCCAGTTGGTATGGGTAAAATCAGTTTTAGAATTTGAAATTATTGGTGAAACTAACGACGATGCCGTAGGCGAAGCCTTCGATAAAGCAGCTAAAACACTTGGGTTAGGCTACCCTGGCGGTCCTTTGGTAGATAAGTACGCAAAATTGGGTAACCCTAAAGCTTATAAATTCCCTATTCCTGAGGTAGAAGATTTCAACTTTTCATTTAGTGGGATAAAAACCGCATTCCTATATTTTGCAAGAGAAAAGGGACCCGAGTTTATTCAAGAAAACATAGCCGATGTTTGTGCCAGCGTTCAATATACCCTTGTTGAAATGCTCATGAAGAAGCTGATTAAGGCTGCCAAACATTTGAATACCAAGCAAATTGCAATTGCAGGAGGTGTTTCTGCTAACAGTGGTTTACGAACTCGCTTACAAGTGGAGGCCCAAAAACAAGGTTGGCAAGTATTTATTCCTGCCTTTGAATACTGTACCGATAATGCCGCTATGGTAGCTATTACTGCACATTTCCTTTATCAAAACAAACAATTCAGCAGCCTGCACGATAGCCCAATGCCAAGGTTACACTTGAATAGTTAGCAGTTTTCCTTATTTAGATTAAATCAAAATACAGGATTTCTAGTTATATTTGCAGACAACTGCACTATTTAAAAGAACAACCTAATGAACCCTAAACATACCTTAGCCGATTTGAAACCTGGTGAAACTGGTGTTATCAAGGGTTTTGACGATGAGGAGCTTTCTTTGAAACTTCTGGAAATGGGTTGTTTACCAGGTGCATCGGTAACCATGAGCCACTCGGCTCCGCTTGGTTGCCCAATTTGTATCAATGTTGGAGGCTGTTTATTAAGCCTAAGAAAAGAAGAAGCTGCCGAAGTATTGTTGCAGTACATTAATAAGTAAGTTGAAATTTTTAATTGAGTAATGAGCGATTGGTACAAACATGTAGCTTTAGTAGGCAACCCAAATGTTGGTAAATCGTCGTTATTCAATCAATTAACTGGCTTAAGCCAGAAAATAGGCAACTTCCCCGGAGTAACCGTTGAGAAAAAAGAGGGTGTTTTCAATCACGATAACAAGAAAATACTAGTTACTGATTTACCTGGAACCTATTCTCTTTACCCAAAATCGCCTGATGAGCAGGTAGTTACCGACTTCCTAAGTCACGCTTCTACTACCAAACCAGATATTATTCTTTGCCTGATAGATGCTTCAAACTTGAAGCGTAATCTATTGCTTTTCACCCAACTATCAGATCTTGGCTACCCTATTGTAGTGGCTCTGAATATGTTAGATGTAGCTGAAAAAGCAGGGGCAAACATCAATGTAGATTTATTACAGCAAAAACTAAACTGCCCAGTTATTCCTATCAATGCCCGTACAGGTATGGGTTTAGATGCGGTGAAGGCAGCTTTGATTTATGCGACAACTTCTAGCAGACCATCGTTTTTTCAGCCTGAAGAATTTAATCCTCATTTGGCAGATGAACTTAGAACTAGATTTGAAGTAAACAATGAATATGCAGCTCTTTTGCTAGCCCATCAGTATTTGAATAGCAATAGCATTTCAGAAACCGATAAGCAGGAAGTAGCCCAAGTTTTAAACAAGTACCAATTCAAAGGCAAAAGTCTGCAAGCTGCTGAGACCATTAGGCGCTATTCTCTAATCCACGAGTTATTGATGGGCGTACTATCTATAATGCCACCTCCCCACCCGGGCTGGTCGGTGCAATTAGATAAAGTATTTACCCATAAAATTTTTGGGTATGTAGCGTTTATCGCCATCCTCACAATCATGTTTCAAGCCATATTTTCTTGGGCGAGTATCCCAATGGATTTGATTGATGGTGGTTTTACAGCTGCAAACAATTGGCTAAAATCGGTTTTACCTGATAATGATTTATCTAGCCTTATTACGGATGGACTTGTAGCTGGTCTTGGTGGCATTGTGATATTCATCCCTCAAATAGCTTTACTGTTTGCTTTCATTACCATTTTGGAAGAAACAGGCTATATGGCGAGGGTAATGTTTATCATGGATAAAATTATGCGCCGTTTTGGGCTTAATGGTCGTTCCGTAGTACCCATGGTTTCAGGTGTGGCCTGTGCCGTTCCTGCCCTAATGAGTACCCGTGTAATTGATAACCGTAGGGATAGGCTCATTACCATAATGGTCACCCCATTAATGAGTTGTAGTGCCCGCTTACCAGTTTTTGCAGTATTGATAGGCCTAATAGTACCAAGTGGCAGGCTATTTGGCTTTATGAGCTACCAAGGATTAGCTTTAATGGGTGCATATTTATTAGGTTTAATAGGTGCGATTGTAGCTGCTTGGGTATTTAGCAAGTTCATTCCTCAAAAGCAAAAGAGCTTTTTTATAATGGAACTACCTGTTTATCAGGTACCAAGATTTAAGAATGTATTGCAAGCCATGTATAGTAGAAGCCTTGTTTTCGTAACAGAGGCAGGTAAAATAATCTTAGCCATAAGTATTTTGCTTTGGGCTTTAGCTACTTACGGTCCTTCAGAGTCTATGAAATCAGCCGAAACCAAAGTTGCAACTCAAGTTGCCCAAGGAATTATTACTGCTGACCAAGCTGATGGAGCACTAGCTTCTGCAAAATTAGAAGCCTCTTATGCAGGAATTATGGGAAAAGCTATTGAACCTGCTATAAGACCATTAGGGTACGATTGGAAAATAGGTATAGCCCTCATCACTTCATTCGCTGCTAGAGAGGTATTTGTAGGTACCATTAGCACCATTTATAATATAGGTGCAGAAGACGATGATACTGATACCGTAAAAGAAAGACTTCGCAAAGAAGTAAACCCAGAAACAGGAAAGCCTACTTATACCCCTGCTTTGGGAGGTTCATTAATTGTGTTCTATATTTTTGCTATGCAATGTATTAGCACCATTGCAACCACTTACAGGGAAACAAAAAGTGTGAAATGGACTGCAATTCAGTTTGCTTATATGACAGTAGCGGCTTGGGTATTTGCATTCCTCACCTTCAGATTGTTAGGGGGAATTTAAGGTTTGCAAAACATTGAAAAGCAGTAGGTTAAATCAATTTCTTTTCATACCTTTGCACCCTTAAATAGCGTAAATCCAAAATTTGTGGGAAATATAGTAGCAATAGTCGGCCGTCCGAATGTAGGGAAAAGTACCTTTTTCAACCGACTAATAGGGGAAAGAAAAGCCATTATGGACGACGAAAGCGGGGTAACTCGCGATCGCCATTACGGGCGTTCAGATTGGGGTGGAAAGTTCTTCACTGTAATAGATACTGGCGGTTATGTAGTTGGTTCAGACGATGTGTTTGAAGAAGCAATTCGTGAACAAGTAGAAATTGCCGTAGAAGAATGTACCGTAATATTATTTATGGTTGATATTAGGGCAGGTGTACTTGACCTTGATAAAGAATTTGCAGAAGTATTGCGTAGGCATAAAAAGCCTGTGATTATGATAGCAAACAAAGCTGATATGCCCGATATGGACGTATATGCTGCGGAGTTCTATTCATTAGGAATGGGTGATATTTTCCCAATCTCTTCACAAACTGGTCATGGTACTGGTGAACTTTTGGAAGAAGTAATTAAATACTTCCCTGAAGCTGAAACCGAAAATCCGTATGAAGGCATCCCACGTATTTCTATCATCGGCAGACCAAATGCTGGAAAGAGTAGCTTTATAAACGTGCTACTTGGCAAAGAAAGAAATATCGTTACCGATGTAGCTGGCACCACCCGCGATTCTATCGATACCCACTATAAAGCCTACGGTAAAGAATTTATCCTGACCGATACGGCAGGTATCAGAAGAAAAAGCAAACTACGTGATCAGAACATTGAGTTTTACTCAGTGCTACGTTCAGTAAAGGCTTTAGAAGATAGCGATATCTGTATTGTAATGATTGATGCCACCAGAGGTGTTGAAGCCCAAGATGTGAGCATTATCTCCTTAGCAGAACGCAACAAAAAAGGGATAGTAATACTGGTAAACAAATGGGACCTTATTGAAAACAAGGAAACCAACACCAGCGAAGAATTCAAGAAGGAAATATATGAGCGCATAAAACCAATTGATTATGTGCCTATTTTATTTGTTAGCTGTGTAACTAAGCAACGTATATTCCAAGCCATTGAAAAGGCAATTGAAGTATATGAACACCGCAGCACTAAGATTTCAACAAGTCAGTTGAATGATAAAATGCTACCTGAAATTAAGTTTTACCCGCCACCAGGAACCAAGGGCAAGACTATTTCAATTAAGTATGCCACCCAATTACCTTTGCATTCACCAACCTTTGCATTCTTTTGTAACCTACCACAATATGTTACAGAAAGCTATGGCAGGTTCTTAGAAAACAAAATGAGGGAGCACTTTAATTTTGAAGGCGTGCCACTGCAAATATTTTTCAGAAAAAAATAGGTTTACTATTGCAGATATAGATTTAATGCTTAGATTTGCAAAGTTTTAACCTAAAAAATCATAATCCAATATGAAAAAGGTATTTGCGTTATTCGTTATTGCTTCAGCTTTCACATTCGCCGCTTGTGGTGGTAAAAAGACTGAAGGCGCTGAAGGTGGTGATACTACTGCTATTGACACTTTAGCACCAGCTACTGAAATGGCTCCAGTTGATACTGCTGCTGCTGATACAACTGCTAAAGTTGATTCTGCTGCTGCTCCAGCTGCTGAAGCTCCAGCTGCTCACTAATTCAGTGACCCAAAAATTAAAAAGTCCTGACCAACGTCAGGACTTTTTTTATGTGCCAACTTTTAGGTTTTACTTATTGATTGTCAAATAACAAGTCATTTTTAAAAGTCAAAAAATTCTTCTGGTCCTTCAGGAGTTTTAGTTGGCTCGGCAGTTTTTTCCTTCATAACTTCTTTGTCCTTTTTAAATAGGTTCAAAAATTCCTGTTTTTCCTCCTGCCAGCTTTTACGCAGTTGCTCTTTGATAGCCTGCTTATCAGGAACTACCTTCAGATTTCCTTCTTTGCCATAGATATGCAAGATAAGGTTGCCATCAGAGCCTGCATTGGCTTTAATCTCGCCAAACTTCGCATCAGGATCGGACTTACGGAAGTTCTTTAAAGGCACCTTTACCCTGTAATCCATCACTTGGTCAAAGGTGTGGGTTCCCAATACACTAAAGGTGATAAGACTGCTCTTCACCTCCATTTCTGGAATGGTTAAGACACTATTGGCAATACTAAACTGATTCTCTAGTTTATCGAAACTAAGGTTCATCAGCTTCTCCTCTTTAAAGAATCTGCTCATTGCCATTAAGGGTTCAAATTTGAGCAGTTTGCCTTCTTCTAGTTTTACCTTAGCCGTTAACAAAACAGAATTGGCTATTACTTCTTTATTCGCATCCAGACTAAAACTGCCCTCAGTGCTACCTGAAAGTCTTCCTTTGATTTGGTTAGCAGTAAGGTATTGCTGACCAAAATTATCAAGCATATAAAATACGGTATCCACTAAAACCGATTCCGTTTTCAGGTTACCGCTTGCCTTCCATTGCTTAGGATTTCGGGTATCCATTAACAAGTTAATTTGAAACTTACCTCCAGCAGCATTGGCCTTAAAGTCTTCCAACTTAAAGCCATTTTTATTGATCAGTAATTTACCTGCAATATTACTTGCCCTTATTTTATTGAAAGCTAGTGCCTTTGCATCTAAATTAAGCTTTAAGGCGATATGATCTAGCCATTGATTGCTTTCTTTAGGGTTATTCGTTATTGTTGTTTGGGTGGCGCTTGGGGCTTGTGGGCTATCAAAGAAGGCATCTACATTTAAGAAAGGACTTGCAACGTCTGCTTCTATAAATACTGCCTTATTTTTATTGAGAAACAGAGGAATAATCTTCTGCAAATTCGCACTTACCGAAAGAGCATTCACTCCTAGGTAACCCTTCAAATTACTTATGGCTATGTCCTTATTATCAAACAGTATAGTACCCACCAATTGCTTTAGGGCATACTGTTGTTTCACAGAAGGAATAGATACATTATTCAAAACTACTTCCCCAGAAAACTGCACCTTATTCCAAGTAGCAGGATTTTGAAGGTTATACCCAGGACCTTTGTAGTTCAGTTGTACACTGGTTTCGCCTGATGCTCCTTTCAAGGGCGTATTTTTTAGAAATGAGGCTACCCCCTTTAATGATAAATCGCCCTCAAATCCTAGCTCTACTTCTGGCATTTGAAGGTTTTGGAGCTTTAAAAATCCTGAAAAAGGCTTACCATCTAGTGAACCGTTTAGGTCGGTCAGACTTAAACTGCCTTCATCTTTATTATTAAACAAGCCAACACAGTTCACTTTAGAAAGCTGAATTTTAGTATCAGGGTCGGTAAAGCTGGCATTTTTACACCCAAATGAGACTGAAACATCTGGATTCTCAGTTGAGGATAAAGGTCCGTTTGCCTTGGCTAGAAAGTAAACTTCTCCCCCACTCTTATAAGGTGCTAAAGGCTCTGTGATATATTGCGGCAATAGCGATACCAAGTGTTGAAAGCTGGTATTTTTACCCTCCAAGGTCAAATTAACTGATGCTTTTTTGCTGTAATTGAACTTCCCTGCTAAAGCAAATGCTGCTTTTTCTACTAGTAGTTCCAAATCGGCAATGGCTATGGTACTAGAATCATTATTTAAATCAAAACTAGTATTGATGGCTAAGTTCTTATTGGTAAAAAACTGATTTCTGCTGCCTGTTCCTAGCAACATTTGTTTTACCAGTAGGTTGGTATTAACGCTGCAATGGTACTGTTCACCTTTAGCTACCAAATTACTATTCAGCTCTTTAACTATAGTATTGGTCTGCCAACCTAAGGGTGCATTTTGGTAATTGATCTCTATGTTTTGTAGTTTGATATGGTGAAGATTAAAGTCGGATTTTCCTTTACCTGAATTGTTATTATCTAAATCTGTTTTCCAGAAAGTCCAGTTATTACCGCCATTCGGCAAGGTTTTTAAATTAAGAATACCGGTAGAAATACCGACTTCCTTAATTTCATATACCCCATTCCAAAGCTTCCAAAAATCGAAGGAAAGGTATATTTTCTCCACATCGGCCATAACTAAGGCACTATCCTTCCGAGGTTCATAAATACGAACATCGTTAATCACAATGCTTGATTGCGGAAAATTCTCCCAAAAATCAACTGCTATAGGACCAACATCTATACGGCTTTCAACATACTTATTAGCCTCATTCAGAAATAGTTGCACCCATTTATCTTGATAATACCACACCAAAGCACCAACACCCATTACTATCAGCAATAGGGTAATTGTTAGCCACTTAATGATTGATTTTACCGTTTTCAAAAATTAGGAAAGGTGAAGGAATAAGGCACAAAGTAATAAATTTTGCCGTTGCTACATCGGTCAGCTTATTTGTGAGTTCAAATTACTTAACGAACTTACTCAGTTAACGTAAAACAAAAGCAGTATTATCAGTGGCACCAATTCAATAATATCTTCATTTTTAAGTTCTAGTTAAACATTCAAGAATTTTGCAAACTCATATATAAACTTTGCCTAATTTAAGCTGTAAATTAGCCCTGCACAAAACTTTGCGATCACAATGAAAATTACTTCTTTCTTGCTTTTAGGTATTGTTATCGGCATTCTGTCTTGCTCTGAACCCAAAAGCGGACAAACCGATACTTACAATACAGGCAGTATTACTATCGCTGCCGATGAAAGCTATAAGCCAATTATTGACCAAGAATTAGAAGTTTTTGGGAATAGCTATCCAAAGACTAAAGTCATCTTTAAAACAACTTCTCAACAAGAAGCTTTAAATCTTTTGTTTAAAGATAGTGTGCGGGTAATTATAGCCAACCGAGAGTTTACTCCAGCCGAACTTGCTGAAATAAAGGAAAAGCGCAAAGGAACCCGTGGTAAAAGCATTAAAATTGCTGAAGATGCTGTGGCTGTTGTGGTTAACTTAGCCAATAAAGATAGTCTGCTTTCTATGGATGATCTAAAGGGAATCCTTTCAGGCACCATAACCGAATGGAGCCAAATTGATGGATCTAATAAAAGTGGGAAAATTGTACCTGTTTTTGATAATCCCAATTCAAGCAACTTATATACCATGGCTGAAAAGCTCAAGCTTAATGTTGAAAAACTTCAGGCTAGTATCTATTCAAGTGGAGGACAAGCAGCAGTGATTGACTACGTGAATACCCACCAAAATGCCATCGGCTTTATTGGAGTAAACTGGATTATCGACCAGGATAGTCCTACACAAATGGACTTTAACAGAAAAATCAGAGTTGCAAGCATAAAAAGTAAAGCAACTGATAGCGCAGGTTACCAACCTTACCAAGCCTACCTAAAGACCGATTTTTATCCTTTAGAGCGTAGTATGTATGCGCTTACTTTAGAGGCAAGACAAGGGCTAGGAAGTAGCTTTATCAATTGGTTAACATCAGATACTGGTCAGCGAATTATCTTAAAAGCAGGATTATTGCCAGCCAATGCCCCTATCAGAGTAATAGAACTAAGCAAAGACGATCCTACAACTGTAAAGAAAGAGCGTTAAAAACAAGCTTAAATACCCTCCATGCCAAAGGTTACCACCTATCATTATATAAAAACAAGCCTATTGCTGCTATCGTTAGTGGCAATAGGATGTTTTAATGTACGGGAACCAGGGCAACCTTCGGGCGATAGCGGCTTTATTTCGCCCACCTCCCCCGAGGTACTAATCAATAACTTTTCAGATGCTTATGTATCGTTAAATGCGGAGAACTTTACCCGCTGCTTTAATGAAAACCGATTTCAGTTTATCCCAGAACCTGAAGTAATTGGCTCTGTAAACGTTTTTCAGAACTGGACTTTGCGCAAGGAAGAACGCGATGTAATTATCAACATCCGCAATCGAACAGTACAAGGCAATATGAATCGCCTTCAATTTAGTTCGCCCAGATTAAACTACCTTACTCCTGATAGTCTAGAATACACTACTAATTACAGCCTGCAATTATTCACCACCGATACCCTTTTTAGCACCACTGAACTACAAGGCACAGCCCGTTTTATTATGGTAAGAAATATTGCTCGTAATGAATGGTTTATTAACTTGTGGCAGGATAATAAAACTGGCAATGCCCAATGCTGGACCCAACTCAAGCAACGCTTTGTAGCCCCTTAGTTAAAAAGGCTATAGTTGCGTTTATTTTATTGGTGGGATTAAATGGTTGCAATCCGTTTGCGCCAGGGCTTGACGATGCCGTAACCGACCCTAACTTGCTTTTAGGGGATAGAAGAAAGATAGAAGGCTTCTTCGATTACTTCAAAAATACCTATGAAATGAGGGATAGCACCTTATATGGCAGGTTGTTAGCGAATGATTTTATTTTCACGTACACCGATTTTGACCAAAACAACCAGGTTTTCTGGGGACGTGATCAAGAAATGCAGCTTACCCACGCCATGTTTAGGTCGGTTAAGCAGGTGAATTTGACTTGGAATAGCTTTACCGCAGTTGATACAGCCACTTCAGACACTATAGCCTCAGTAGAGCGTTTCTTTAACCTGAACATCATACAGAACGACCAAACCATACTCCGCAGCACAGGCAGGGCTAGGCTAACCCTTTACCGCAAGTTTAAGGGTGCAGAATGGCGCATTAAATATTGGACGGACGATTCTGGGTTTTAAGCACATAAAAAAAGGGAGCCTCAGCTCCCTTTCTAATTACATTACATTTAAGCTTTGCTCTTTTATTTTTTCAAGTTCTTCTTTCATTTCTACTACCCAACGTTGAATAACCGCATCGTTTACTTTACTGCCGATAGTATTTATTTCTCTGCCTATTTCTTGGCTAATAAAACCTAGTTTCTTACCATTGCCACTTTGCAAGGCTTCAGAGAAATAATTTAAGTGGCTACGAAGTCTTACTTTTTCTTCGTTTATATCTAACTTTTCAATGTAATAGATGAGTTCTTGCTCAAATCTATTATTGTCAATTGGGGTATCTAATGCTAATTCTTGCAGTCGCTCTCTAATCCTAGTACGAGTTTGCTGCATACGCTGAGGATCAGCTTCTTCTACTTTATTAAGTAAGGTTGCAATTGTATCTATATACTCTTGCAATTTTTGAGCTAATACCGCGCCTTCATCTTCTCTAAACTTATTGCAGTTCTCTAGGGCAAGTTGTAAGCCTTGGGTAAGCAATTGTTGCTCACCTTCATTGCTACCAGTGCTTATTTCACTGGTGGTAGCATCTGGCAAGCTAAAAGCTAACTTAAATAACTCTTCAGAACTTTGGGCACCTACTGCTTCAGCAGCATCTTTCAGCATATTGTAGTAGCTGGTAAACAAAGGCAGATTTATCTGGACTTTAGGCTTTACGCTACCCTTATTAATACGCTCAATTACTACTAATACCTTACCACGTTCAAGGGAATTTGTTACTACATTCCTTATTTCCAGTTCCTTATCGTTATAATCGCGAGGCGTTTTAAGGGTAAGTTCCAGAAATTTGGAGTTTAAGCTTTTTACTTCAATTGATAGTGTGAAGTTATCAGATTCTACGGTTGCGTTGCCGTAGCCAGTCATTGAACGGATGGCCATAAGAGTAGTTTTAACTGCACGAAGGTACTACTATTGCGGTAATTTGAGTGGCTTTACTGCGGTTATATTCAAATAAGCTTAAATCTAACCAATAAAAAAGGAGCCTTGGTGGCTCCTTAAAATGTATAAAATTAAAACCTATACGTGCTTTTCGGCATGGTAGCTACTGCGTACCAAAGGACCACTTTCTACATAAGCCAATCCTTTAGCCAAGCCTATTTCTTTGTATTCAGCAAATACATCAGGATGTATATACTCAATCACTTCGTGGTGCATTTTAGTAGGTTGTAGGTATTGACCTAAGGTAAGTACATCTAAGCCAACAGCTACCAAATCGTCCATTGCTTTCAATACTTCGTCCTTAGTTTCGCCTAGGCCTAGCATAATACCTGTTTTAGAACGCTTGCCAAATTCCTTAATACGCTTTAGTTCTTCTAATGAACGTTCATACTTAGCTTGAGGACGTACATTTCTGTAAAGACGTTCTACTGTTTCCATATTATGGCTTACTACCTCTTGACCTCCGCTAATCATTCTAATTAAAGCATCCCAGTTGCCTTTCACATCTGGAATAAGGGTTTCAATTGTAGTGCTTGGCGATTCTTGCTTAACCTGAACTACAGTTTGGTACCAAACTTCTGCACCCCTATCCTTTAGCTCATCACGGTTTACAGAAGTTATTACTGCGTGCTTTACACCCATAAGCCTAATGGCTTCGGCAACTCTTCTTGGTTCGTCGGTATCATATTCAGTTGGTCGGCCGGTAGCAACCGCACAAAAAGTGCAGCTTCTAGTACATACATTTCCCAAAATCATAAATGTAGCGGTACCAGCTCCCCAACATTCTCCCATATTAGGACAATTACCACTCTCGCAAATGGTATGAAGCTTATGCTCATCAACCAATTGCCTAACTTTTACATATTCTTTACCTATAGGAAGTTTAACTCTTAACCAGTCTGGCTTGCGTTTATGCTTGCTGCTGGCTTCCGGAGAGATAACAGGAAGCTCTATCATAATTATGTAATCTTAATTGCAAAGGTATTTATTAAACACCAAAAGCCAATAAAGGTTAATGATACAAGAAGGCAATAAAGCATAATGGCATAATTTTGGCGATATCTTACAACCTCCCTTGGCTAAATTACAACCAAAGGAAAGCTGTATTGTAGTATGATAGTTATATTGCGGTGCGCACTAATACCTTCTCTCTCTCTAATTCTCTGAAACAATTAACTCTAAATGAAATCTAAAAACCTACTGCTCTGTAGTACTAATCCTGAACAATTTGGTTTGTTGGAACAAAATGGGCATCGGGTTACTTTGTTTACCGATTTAGCTGCCTTAGAAAAACTGCTATATGAAGACCAGCCAAACGGTTTTCTGATAGACTATACCATTGATATAAGCATAGTTAAAAAGATACTTGATTATAAAAAGAAGCTACAACATCAGTACATACCTGTATTTTATGTAATGGAAGAAGGTGCCTCGCCAGAACGGTATAGGTACAGAATTTTAGGTATGGATGCTGTTTTTCAAGCCCATGAAGTTGAAAAGTATTTGTTGGGGATTATTGATATTGAATGTGATAAATACGAAACTGAACGAGATAGAAATAGTAATCTAGCCACTTTCCCAGAAATTGCCCAAGCACCTGTATGCTTAATTAATAACAAAGGCGATTTGTTGTACTCTAACAACAAATTTTACGAAAATATAACTTGGGATAGGTGGGAAGAGCTTAAAGAACTGCTATTGACTGAAAAAGATAAAGCTACCTCAGATAATCAGTTCTCTAGAATAACTTGGGCTAACAACGATAGAGTTTATTTAGTTTCTATTATCAAAAACCCAAAGCGTGATTGGTATAATATTTACTTTGCCGATATCACAACTCAAAAAATGCTCGAAAAAGAAATTCAGGAAAAAACTGAGTTTTACAAAAACATACTAGATAATATCCCCGCCGATATTGGAGTATTCTCAAAAGAGCATAAGTACCTGTATGTGAATTCATTAGGTATTCAAAATACTGAAATACGAAATTGGATGATTGGTAAAACTGATTTCGATTATGTAAAATTCAGGAATTCAAGTCCTGAAATGGCAATCAGAAGACGGGAATACTTTAACAGTGCTATTTTCACCAAAAAAGATGCTGAATGGGTAGATGAAGTAAAAAGACCAGATGGATCAATCAAGCACGTTATCAGACGCTTTCACCCTGTTTTTGATGAAAATGAAGAACTTAAACTGATGATTGGTTACGGTATTGATATTTCAGAACGTACTAAAATAACTAATGAGCTTCGTCACCTTACCGATACCTTATCTAAGCAAAACGAAGAACTTCGTAAATTTACTTACATCATTTCACATGATTTAAAGTCGCCTTTAATCAATTTAACTGCCTTAGTAGATTTACTTAAAAACCCTGCAATGGTACAAGAAGCCAAAGAGCAAGCTATTACTATGATTGGTAATAATGCTACAAAGCTTATCAATACCATTACTGAACTCGCAAGTACCATTCAGATAAAGGATAATGCAATTTCAGATACCAAAATTTTCTTTAACTGGTATGAAACTGTAAACGAGATACTCACCTCCTTTAAATATCTTATTGCAAAAAAATCAATGCTAGTTGAACTGGGAATACCAGTAACTGCTGAAGTATATTTTTCAAAGTCTGGTTTACAAAGTATTATCCAGAACTTGGTTTCTAATGCAGTTAAGTTCAAATCGCCAGACAGAAAATTAAAGGTTCAAATTTCTTTATTCAATACCTCAGACTATCAAATACTATCAATTTCAGACAATGGGCTAGGAATTGACCTCGAAAAATATGGCGAAAGGCTATTTAATTTATACCAAAGGTTTCATCCAGAAACCGAAGGTAAAGGATTAGGCTTATATTTGGTGCGAAGTATAATTGAAAGTGCAGGCGGCCGCATTGAAGTTGAAAGCGAAATAAATGTAGGCACCACCTTTAAACTATACTTTCCTAATAAGCCCCTCAAATACTAGATGAGTCGTAAGTTAAGAAATGTAATGTTGGTGGATGACGATCCTGCCTTAAACTGGATTAGCACCAAAATAATTGAGCTAGGAGGATACTCCGATTCAATTATTGATTTTACAAATCCATTAGATGGATTAGAGTATCTTAAAAATAACTCAGAGGAAGGAAATATACTTCCATGTGTTCTTTTTTTGGATATTAATATGCCATATATGAATGGTTGGGACTTCTTAACTGAACTAAAAATTATAAGTCCTGAACTTCCTAAAACTACGCTCATATATATACTTACTTCTTCAGACTTTAATGAAGATGTAGAGAAGTCAAAATCCTTTACTGAACTATCAGGTTATTTCGTTAAGCCGTTGGCTCCTGAATATTTCGAGAAGGTGTTTAGTGAATTAGATGCGAAGCAACCAGGTTGGGATAAATAAATTTATCCTTGTTTTATTCTGTTTAAGATACTTCTGCCAAGAGTAACTTCATCGGCATATTCCAATTCACCTCCTATAGGCACACCTCGGGCAATAGTGCTTACTGTCAAGTTAAAACTGCTTAGTTTTCTGTTCAAATAAAATGCAGTGGTATCGCCCTCCATGTTTGGGCTAAGCGCGAGAATTACTTCGGTAATGGTACCATCTAATCTTCCTAAAAGCGATTCAATCTGCAAATCTGCTGGTCCCACTCCATCCATTGGGGAAATTAGTCCACCCAAAACATGATACATTCCATGGTACTGATGGGTGTTTTCGATAGCCATAACATCCCTAAAATCTTCAACTACACATAAAATGTGTCGGTCTCTATTATCAGATGAGCAGAAGTTGCATTCTACCTCATCGCTCAGATTATGACACGTTTTACAGAATTTAGTATCTGATTTAAGCTTAGTCAAAGCATCAACCAACTGAAGTGTAAAAAGCTCTTCCTGCTTTAAAAGATGTAAAGCCAACCTTAAAGCACTTTTTTTACCAATACCAGGTAGTTTACTAATTTGCTCAACTGCTTTTTCAACCGATTTTGATGGATAACTCTGCATAACTGCAAAATAACAAAGCAAACAGTAGTTAGTGTTTTTTATCTTGCCAATTATTTCATAATTGTATTTTAGCAATGCAAAACATCATCATTGCCATCGATGGCTACTCCGCCTGTGGTAAAAGTACCACAGCAAAATTGGTGGCAGAAAAACTTGGGTTTACCTATATTGATACTGGAGCTATGTATAGGGCAGTAACTCTTTATTTTTTGCAACACTATATTTCATTAGATAACCCGAAAGAAGTAAGTAAAGCATTAAGCAACATACATTTAACTTTTCAAAAAACGGCTTCATCCACCAATGCCGATATGTTTTTAAACGGGCTTAATGTAGAAGATGAGATTCGTAAAATGTATATCAGTGACCAAGTAAGCCAAGTATCTGCTCTTAAAGATGTACGTGTGGCGATGGTAGATCAGCAACAACGCATGGGCAAAAAGAAGGCTATTGTGATGGATGGTAGAGATATTGGAACCCACGTATTTCCCCAAGCTGAGCTAAAAATATTTATGAGTGCCGATATGGAAATAAGAGCAGGACGTAGGCAACAGGAATTACTTGAAAAGGGACAGCTTGTACCTTTAACTGAAGTAATAGAGAATATCAGAAAACGAGATGCCATTGATACCACCCGCAAAGAAAGTCCATTGGTGCAAGCCAGCGATGCAGTCTTAGTTGATACTTCTCACCTTACCATTGAAGAACAAGTAGATATTGTGCTGCATTACGCTACAGAAGTAGTTACTGCCAAAATGAAAGGATGATTTTACACCTTAAAGTAAAAGCTGGCGCCAGAAAAAGTGAGCTTACCCAATCAGAGGCAGGAGAATGGCAACTTAAAATTGCGGCTCCTCCTGTAGATGGAAAAGCCAATGAGGCAATCATTGAATTTTTGGCCGAGCACTACAAGGTTCCTAAACGGGCAGTTACCATATTAAGTGGACATACTGCACCCTTCAAAAAAATAGAAATTGACGGAATTTAATTACTCATGACTAATTCAAATAAATCTAATAGCATTTTCAAAGCCATAGCCTACGCAGAAGGAATTTCTTTCCTACTTCTTCTTGGCATTGCTATGCCGCTGAAATATATGGCAGGTATTCCAGAACCAGTAAAGTACCTAGGTTGGGCTCACGGAGTGCTATTTATCCTCTATATGGTAGCTTTAGTTCAAGTATTCTTTACGCAAAGGTTAAGTATTTTAAAACTTGGCTTAGGCGTAATTGCTGCCTTTTTACCATTCGGACCATTTCTATTCCATAGAAATTTGAAGTAGAAATACCATCAGGTTCATTGGATAGCCCACCATATATTGGTGTACAAGATTTAATGAAACTAGCTGCCATTTATGATGCGCTTACTCTTTTAAAGCTACTTTTAGATAATTGATACGTTTTTTTGGAGGGCACAAGCCTTTCAGAAAATGGAGCTTTTATAATTCATCCTGCTAACTGGCCAAAATCAGATATCGAAAGTGCCAAAAAGTGTTGGCCAGCCATGGAAAGGGCAGATTTACAGTTTGTGGGAGTAAATGCACCTGAAAGTGTAAACGGACATACTCCAAAACATTTTGATGGGATACTAAATGGTATGGCTTGTGAATTAAAGTTTATTGAACCAAAATCTCAAAAAATATCTCAAGACAAATTATTAGGCCATATAAAAGATCATGTTTTAAAAGCTAACAAGCAAGGAGCTGAAATAGCAGTAATAATTATTTCTAAGCATATTAGTCATGAAAACATGGATTGGAAAGTTTTTGATACTCGTATTGCAGGTGTAGTAAAAAAGCAGTATCAGACACTAAAAAAGGCAATCATACTTCCTGGAAACGGAAAAAGCATCAATGAATGACGCCTTTTCGTGGAGCTTTCAAGATCCCGTCAATAGACGCTGCCCCCCAAAAGCCATTGCAGTATAGAAATATACCAACTAATTCAATTTCTTTAAAATACACCTAAAATAAATTACCCAAACCTGCCTATTAGCAAACCACCTTACAGTTCAATAATTGGTTAGTTTGGGTAATTGTTTAGTTAACAACTTATTACATCCAGCTATATGGGTAATTACCATCGTTCCATTCCATAGCCTGTGTGGTTAGGAATAGTGGCTTAAAGGTATCTACCATCACAGCTAGCTCGTGAGTTTCTTTAGCACCAATGCTGGCTTCTACTGTACCAGGGTGTGGACCGTGAGGCAACCCACCCGGGTGCAAAGTAAAGCTGGCAACATCTATTCCTTTTCTGCTCATAAAGTTTCCTTCCACGTAATACAGCACTTCATCAGAATCAATGTTACTGTGGTTATAAGGTGCAGGAATTGATAGTGGATGGTAGTCAAACAACCTAGGCACAAAGCTACAAACCACAAAACCATTGGCTTGGAATGTTTGGTGTATTGGTGGTGGCAAGTGTAACCTACCAGTGATAGGTTCAAAGTCATGTATAGAAAGGCAATAAGGATATAAGAATCCATCCCAACCCACAACATCTAATGGGGAAGTTTCGTATACGAAGCTGTGCATAAAGCCTTGCTTCTTTACTTTAATGGTATGTTCGCCTTTAGTATCGTCAATCGCTAAATATTGAGGGCCTCTAATATCACGTTCGCAATATGGGCTATGCTCCATTAGCTGACCAAGTTCATTTCTGTAACGCTTTACAGTTTCAACTGGTCCCATAGCTTCAATATACAAGAAACGAGGCGGAACATCTTTCTGGAACTGCATTTTATAGATAGTAGTCCTAGGAATAACTATATAATCTCCCGGTTCAAAAGGCAATACCCCAAACTGACTTATTAGTTCTCCCCTACCCTCGTGGATAAAAAGAATTTCATCAGCCTCGCCGTTTTTGTAAAAGTAATCAGTATCAGCAAACAAGGGTAAGCATATACCCATTACCAAATCGTTATTGAACATAAGCGGAACCCTCCCGCTTATAGGGTCGCCATTTCTAGTTTGAGCAGTACTAGTTTTTAAATGCACTGGCGAAAGCTTATAATCTTCAGACTTGGTTATAGGCATAGGAACGGGCTCCCCTACCCTAATTATCCTAGTAGGCGCATTCTTATGATAAAGGTTGGAGTAAACACCACTAAAACCTTCACTACTCACTAGCTCCTCTTTATATAAACTGCCATCAGGCTGGCGAAACTGGGTATGTCTTTTTCTAGGGATTTCGCCTAGCTTGAAATAATAACTCATAGCAAAATGCTTTTTGTTAAGGTGTATCGTTATGTTATAGCACTCAAAATTAAGCAAAATTGTAGCTGAATATTATGATGAATATCAGTTCCATTACCTTTGCAACATTAACAATTGAAAAGCCTCTAATGCGCTACCTAATTTTTCTATGCCTATTCTGCCTAATAAGCAGTTTTGCTAGCGCGCAATCGCCCGATCAAATTGCCTTTAACGGCAAATTAATGGAGGTTAGCTTGATAAAATTAGATAGTGGTTTTGTTTACTTCACCCAAAACGGACAAACCAATAGGCTGAAACTTACTAATGTTGATTTTATAATTATTGGCTTTGTCCCAAGAACAGATAAATACAAGAAACAAGATTCTGTATTCGCCCCTTATATACTCCGAGCCGATGAAGCAGTTGAACTTATTTCAACTAAACCCATAAGCTTTAAAAACGATTATAGGCAGCATGCCAATATCATAAATAACCAATTTGGCTATAGCGCTTCAGACTTAGAAGAACTTGCCTCGGAAAATAAGCGATCATACAAAAGGAATTTAGTTGGTGGTAGCAGTTTACTTGTCCTAGGTTTAACAAGCAGTTTATATTTAAGTAATACGTGGCGAATAATACCCACTATCTTTGGCACCGCAAGTGGTACTGCGCTACTTGTGAGATGCGGCATTAAAAAGAAAAGAGCCGCTCAATATAAATCTTTGGCAAAGAGTACAGAAGAATGATTTGGAGGTGTATTATTTTATTTTTGTTTGTTTCCACAAATGTGGTAGCACAAGAAAGTATTGCACCACAATTACTTAAGCCTTTAAAAAGGTGGTTTAGAACCGATTCTGTTAATATTCAAAACCAGAAAGTTGTTTCTTACACCGATACGCTTAGCCATTTATGCAGACTTCGCTTTGTATATGAGCCAAACGGCAAACTCTCAGAAACTTACCGTTTTTTTCCCGAAGGAAGTTTAGAATATTACTCCAATTTTGATAGCACTACTGGCTGCGGCAGAATAACATGGTTTTCAGAGCCTGACTTAGGCATATATGACAAAGCTTTTGACGGCTATTTACCAGAAGGTGTATGGATTGAATATCACCCAAATGGAGCTATTGCTAACATTAGTTATTACTCAGACGGTGTACAAGTAGGAGATTATGAGGAGTTTAATGAAAGCGAGCAGCTCTCTATGGCTGGTTACTTGATTAATGGTAAACGAGATGGAGAATGGGAAATTTATAGCCCCAATGGCAGATTGCTTCGGATTGAAGAATACCAAAATGGAGCTCTAGTAAACATTTTAAAAAGTGTTGATGGTAAAGATAAACCATTGAAATATGGCAACTTTAAAAACGGTAATGGCAGGCTAATCCATTACCACGAAAACGGAAAACCAAATTCTATTCTTAACTATAAAAACGGATTCCCTACCGATACTGCCAAATTCTTTCATCCTAATGGAAATTTGAGTGCATTAGGCTTTTATAAAGATACTCTACTTCAAGGTCCATTCTTTACTTACGATACCTTAGGCAACTTAGAAAGCTTTACAACCTTAGTTAATGGTGAAAAAAATGGAAAGTATTTTGAGTATGACCCAAATGGCAACCTAATTACTCTTGGCCATTACACTGATGATTTAGAAGATTCATTATGGGTAGAGCTTTACCCAGATAGCACTGTTGAGCGCATAGGTATATTTAAACTAGGCAAACCGCAGGGATGGTGGCAAACCTTTTATGATACTGGCGAACTAGCCTTAGAGCAATACTTTAATAATGGCTTATTAGATAGTGCAGAAACAGAATGGTTTCCAGATGGTGCCCTGTCTTATGAAGGAGACTTTGTAAATGGATTACGGGAAGGAGCATGGGTAAGCTTCTTTGAAAATGGGTTAATGGCCGATTCAATCACCTATTCCGAAGGACTTGAGGTTGGAAATTGCTTCTTTTATAATGAAGATGGTTACCTAGAAGCAGTAGGTCCAATGCGTTTTGGGCTATGCCATGGCTATTGGAAAGAATATTATCCAGATGGTATTATTAAACTAGAAGGCAATTACCTGAACGATGAAAAACAAGGAATATGGAAGTTAAATTGGGCAAGTGGTGCTCAATGCCAGTTACTTACCTATGAAAATGGGGCTTTAATGGAAGTATCTGACTTTATAACCCCAAAAGGCAAGAACCTTGATAAAGGCACGCTTGTAAAAGGAAACGGAACAAGGCTTGTTTATTCTTTAAAAGGGAAATTGCTCACAGAAACTAATTATGTAAACGGATTGGCTGAAGGAAAAGCAACTGCCTTTAATGAAAAAGGCAAAAAGCAAGCTGAAGGAAAATTCCTAAATGGGAAGAAAAATGGTATATGGTTGTTCTACGATGAAAAAGGCAAACTACATACCGAAGGAAACTACCAAAATGGAAAGCCACTTGGAATTTGGAAATACTTTAATGCCGAAGGGAAAGAAGTTGAAAGGCAAACAATTAGGGAATAATTCCCATTATAAAACAAAGCCCTAAAAAAGAAATTTTTTGTATTTTTTTGGGAATAATATTTCTTTTTTGCAAGTTTACCTTAAGAATTCAAACTATTTTAATATGATTAGCCAAAATTTTAAGGTTTTTGCCGTTGAAGACGATCCCATTTTTAGCCGAATGTTGCGTTATTTATTAGAATTAGACCCTGAAAACGAGGTACAAATTTTTAATAAAGGCAGCGAAATGCTTAATTTTCTGCATGAAAAGCCTAGTTTGGTTACTATTGACTACTCTTTACCAGATACCAATGGGGCCGATTTACTTAAAAAGATAAAAGCTGAAAATCCTGATATACCAGTAATTGTTATTTCAGGTCAGGAAGATATTACAACTGCCGTACAGCTATTAAAACTTGGGGCATTTGACTATATCTGTAAAGATACAGAGTTGAAAGACAGGCTACTTAATACACTGAGGCATGCAAAGCGCAATGAATCGTTAGTTACCCAAATAGAATTACTGAAAGAAGAAGTAAGCAGGAAGTATGATTTTGAAAAGAGTATAATAGGACAAAGCGTTGCCATTAGGCGTATATTCTCTTTATTAGAAAAGGCAACGGGTACCAATATTACAGTTTCAATAACTGGTGAAACTGGTTCTGGTAAAGAAGTGGTGGCCAAAGCTGTACATTATAATAGCCAGCGCAAAAGCAAGCCTTTTGTAGCTGTAAACGTAGCCGCCATACCAGAAGACTTGCTAGAATCTGAATTGTTTGGCTATGAAAAAGGAGCATTTACAGGAGCCGTTAGCAGGCGCATAGGAAAATTTGAAGAAGCTAATACAGGCACTATTTTTCTAGATGAAATAGGAGAAATGCCTTTACACCTTCAAGCCAAAATTCTTAGGGTTTTACAAGAACGTGAGGTTGTGCGTATTGGAGGCAATGCATCAGTAAAAATTGATGTAAGGGTAATAGTTGCTACTCACCGCAACCTAGCAGAGGAAGTAAAGTCAGGTAATTTCCGCCAAGATTTATACTACCGTTTATTAGGTTTACCTATTCACCTTCCTCCATTAAGAGATAGGGATAATGATATCCTTATTTTAGCTAAGCATTTCCTTGATAGCTTTACTAAAGAAAATAAAATGGGGGCAGTAAAAATTTCGGTAGAAGCAGCTGCCAAACTTAAAAAATACACCTATCCAGGTAATGTTCGTGAGCTAAAAGCAGTAATTGAGCTTGCATCAGTAATGAGTAGCGACGGGATAATTGAAGAATCAGATATAATTTTTGACGAGACATCGGCTAACGAAGAACTGCTTAATACTGAAATGACCTTAGATGATTATACCTACCGTATTATTAGGCACTATTTACAGAAATATGATGATAATGTAATTCAGGTTGCTTCAAAATTAAACATAGGTAAAAGCACTATTTACAGGTATTTAAAGCAAATGGAAGCCCTAGGTATTTAGTTTAATTCAAAACCTGACTGATGTAAGAAATGGGTTGGTTTTCGCAATGTCTATAATTGAAAGAAGCCGTTCCTTTGTAACATACAAACAGGAAATATAAAAACCCATTTACCACTATGATTACTACTACATTGAACAACCGAGGAAGTATGAATTTAACAGACCTAACCTTTTTAAGACAGTACAGTGGTAACGATGAGCCATTTGTTTTAGAAATGGTTTCAATGTTTGTAAAACGTACAACATTAGAAATTCCCGAGTTACTTCGTGCTACCCAATCAGCCAATTGGCCTGCTGTTAAAAGCGCAGTACATAAACTAAAGAGTACCATTAACTTTATGGGCATTACATGTATTAAAGACAAAATTCAGTTATGTGAAGATTTGGCTTTAGAGGGCAAGGATGGTCCATATATCACAGAATTAGTTGGTGAAATTGCCGATACTTGCATGCAAGCTGCAGTTGAACTAGAAGAACAAGTGCTTCATTAAAATTTACTCATTACTATTCCATATAAAAGAGGGCTTACCACTATGGCAAACCCTCTTTTTTTGTGCTTTAACTTTTAAGATTACGATTTACTACAACCTAACATTAGTAAATCCTAATGCCCTTTTGGCTCTTCTCTAATCAAACTAAAGTTTGATACTGGCGAAATAATTAGCGGAATCTTTTCAATAGTAAGGTTGCTACTATCTAGTCCAAATAGTTCGCTATCTGTAAGTGAGAACTGGTCAAATACAAAGTAACTACCCATGAGCAAGCGTTCGTCCCAATCTAAATCATTCTCGTAACTCAAGAAATACTTCATCAGTACGAAACGGAAATCGGCACTCATCTTGTTTTTACCAACACTTTGGTATGGACTATCAATGTTAACCTCACCATTACGAACTAGGTCTTCAACTACCAACCTAAAGAACAAACCAACTCTTGGTTCTATACGGAAGCCAAGGTTAAAGGTTACCCAGATTACATCGTGTTCTGCTTTGTGCTCCACGCTATATTTCATGGTATAAGGCTCATCAACTACGTTTACGTGGATAAACCAGAATACTTCAGCACGTTTAGGCCCTCGCTTAAATATGGAATAGATAATCCTGCTTTCGATGTAGTTACTGCTACCACTGGCAGTCATATAAACCAAGTGGGTAGAGTAACGAGGTACTTCCATATCGTTACTAAGCTCTTCTAGCTTAGGCAAGTAGGTATTTAAGCTTTCAAAATCGATGAATTTTTGCTTAATCTGGCGGGCACGGTACCAGGCATACATCACATAAATAAGTAGCCCACCCATAATCATAGATATGAAACCACCTTCTTGAAACTTAATTGAGTTGGCAATTAAAAAGGATGCTTCTATGATGAAGAAAATGGAAGTAATAGCTACCACCAACACCATAGGAGTTCTTCTGATTGTCAGATAAGCAGCAATCAAGAAAGTACTCATCATCATGGTTAGCGTTACAGCTAAACCGTATGCCGCTTCCATATTGCTAGATTCTTCAAAGTAAAGCACTACGCCAATAGTACCAAACATTAAAAACCAGTTGATGAATGGCACATATAACTGCCCCTTAAAAGTGCTCGGATAAATCACTTTGAGTTTTGGCCAAACGCCTAAACGCATTGCTTCACCCACTAAGGTAAATGAGCCTGAAATCAATGCCTGTGAAGCAATAACCGTAGCAAGGGTCGCTAATATGATCGTTGGCAATTCTAAACCTTCTGGTACAATTCTAAAGAAAGGCTTAATTACATCGAACTGAATACCTGGATTTTCTAAAACAAAGGCTGTTTGACCTGCATAACTTAATAATAAACAAAGCTTTACATAACCCCACGTTGCTCTAATATTACCTCTTCCGCAGTGCCCAATATCTGAATACAAGGCCTCTGCTCCTGTGGTACAAAGGAATACACCTCCTAGTAACCAAAAACCACCCGGATATTCTGCCAACATTTTATAGGCATACATTGGGTTTACTGCTGCAAGTACACCTGGCGCCTTAATTGCTTCTAAAAGACCAAAAACACCAATGGTGGTAAACCAAAACACCATTACAGGTCCAAAGAATTTACCAATAAAGTTGGTACCAAATTGCTGTATAGTAAACAGCATTACCAAAATTGCTATTACAATAGGCACCGTGTTTATCTCAGGATTTATAGCCTTAAGTCCTTCAATTGCCGATGAAACCGAAATGGGTGGGGTAATTATACCATCGGCCAAGAGGAAACCGCCGCCTATAATTGCCGGGAATAAGGTCCACTTATAATACCTGCGTACTAAAGCAAACAACGAGAAAATCCCCCCTTCACCGTTGTTATCGGCTCGGAGAGTAATAATTACATACTTAATAGTGGTTTGGAGTGTTAAAGTCCAAAAAACTGCACTTAAAGCCCCTAGGGCTAGTTCTGGACTTACGTGCTTGTCGCCAAAAATGGCGCCCAAGGCATAAAGTGGTGATGTACCGATATCGCCATATACAATACCGAAAGCAATTAAGCTACCAGCAAGGGATACCTTATCGAAATTTGATTTATCTGGATGTTGACCCATTTTGAATTACCTACCAACAGATAGGCGTGTTGACATTCGCAAATGTAATACGCAAGAATTATCTAACAAATTTATTTAGCTACCTCTTTTCTTAAGTCCAGCAGCTTGAGGTGGAACATAGCCTCCCCTACCCTTTTTCATGGTCGAATAGTACTCAAGGTCTTCATCAACTAGGCTAAGATCTATGATACGCTTTTCAAGATTACAGTTTTTCACCTTTACTTCTACCTTATCGCCAAAGGCAATTACTCGCTTGGTGCGGGTACCAATAAGGCGGTAGTTATCAGCATCTAACTCGTAATAATCGTCTTGAAGGTCGCTTATACGCACCATACCTTCGCATTTGGTGGCAACTATTTCTACATAGAAGCCATATTCAGTAACACCACTTACAATGCCATCCCAAACCTTAGTTTCTTGGAGCATCATAAACTGTACCTGCTTATACTTGATAGAAGCACGTTCAGCCTCAGCTGCACGCTTTTCTTGTTCGCTGCTGTGCTTACACTGCTTTTCCCATTCCTCTGCATCAACCGATTCACCACCTTCTATATAATGTTCAAGTAAACGGTGAGCCATCACATCTGGGTACCTTCTTATTGGTGAAGTAAAGTGAGAGTAATGATCGAAAGCTAAACCAAAGTGCCCAGAAGCTTCTGTGGTGTATTTGGCCTTACTCATAGTACGCACCGCCAAGTTTTGCAGAATATCTTGTTCTGGTTTATTCTCTAAAGCCGTGATAAAGCTATTGAACTGGGTTGCTAACTCATCGTGTTCAGGATCTAACCTATAACCAAACTTCTTAGCAAAGGCAGAAAACACTTTTAAACGATCAGGATCTGGTGCTTCGTGCACCCTGTAAACCATCGTATTACGGTTTTTACCTTTACGCATATTGAAAACAAACTCTGCCACCTTTTTATTGGCAAGCAACATATAGTCTTCTATTAACTTATGGGCATCTTTCCTGATTTTAGGGGTAACCGCTAAAGGAGTACCTTTTTCATCAAGCACAAACTTTACTTCTGGGGTTTCAAAGGCTATAGAACCTTTTTTAAACCGTGCATCTCTTAGAATATAGGCTAACCTATTGAGCAATAACAATTCTTCTTTAAAGTCGCCTTCGGCACATTCCAATATTTCTTGGGCTTGTTCGTATGAAAAGCGTCTGTCGCTATGAATTACAGTACGACCGAACCACTGCGATTTTATATTAGCCTGATCGTCTAACTCAAATACTGCACTAAAAGTAAGCTTATCTTCATTCGGTCTTAGCGAACAAAGGTTATTGCTTAGCTTTTCAGGTAGCATTGGGATAGTTCTATCTACTAAATAAACGGAAGTAGCTCGTTTATAAGCTTCCTTTTCGAGTTCGGTATTTGGCAATACATAATGGCTAACATCGGCTATATGCACACCTATTTCCCAATTACCATTACTTAGCTTTTGGATAGATAGCGCATCGTCAAAATCTTTTGCATCGGCAGGGTCAATGGTAAAAGTAGTTACCGAGCGCATATCTCTACGCTTGGCTATTTCTGCTTCTGATATAGTTTCAGGAATAGCTTGGGCTTCTGCTTCTACTACATCTGGAAATTCATACGGCAAGCCGAATTCCGCCACAATAGCGTGCATTTCGGTATCATTATCGCCAGCAGGTCCTAACACGGAAGTTACTATACCTACAGGGTTTCTGTCAGAATTACCCCAATCTGTTATCTTAACAATAACCTTATCCGAGTTTTTGGCCCCGTTAAGATCATCTCTATTTACAAATATATCAAAGTGAGTACGCTTGTTATCAGGAATAACAAAAGCGAACGACCTTCCAATTTCAATTCTACCGACAAATTCTTGCCTTTTGCGGGCTATGATTTCGGAAACTTCACCCTCAATTTTTCTATTAGCACGACGAGTGAAAAGCCTTACTTTAACAGTATCGCCATCTAAGGCACTGCGTAAATTTTCAGCAGCTATAAATATATCTTGCTCCCTACCTTCTACTACAACGTAAGCAAATTTAGGGTTAACAAAATCTAGTCTTCCCTCAACAAATCTCAATCCAGTACCGCTTTGTAAAGAACCATCGCCAAGCATAAAAATGTCCTTACCATCTACCATTTTGCGTAGAATATCGGCAAGTTCAATTTTTTCTTCTTTGGTTATGATACCTAACTCTCTGGATAGCTGCTTGAAAGAGTAAGAATTTAGGTTGTTGCGCTCCAGAAAATCTTGGATAACAAGGGCATTTAATGCTCTTTTAGATTGTGGGGCCGCTTTAGACTTAGGCGCTGTGGCCTTCGGTTTCTTCATTTATCGAAATACAATTGCAGCAAATTTAAGGTTTTTTTAACCATTGTTATGATTTTAGCCTTTTAATTAAAAGGATAATAAAAAGGTAACAGGAATTGTTAATAAAGGCAAAGTAAGCCTAACCCTTCCTATCCTCTTTAATTAGTATCTTTAGGTATTCATACTTGCACTTTCAATGAATAATACATTCAGAAACAATCTATATAAGTTACTAGATCCTACAGCCTTGCGTAGGCATAGATCTAGCTTTGTTGTGGAGTTTATCATTCTAGGCTTGGTTCTAGTAAACTGCATCATTATATCCATAGAAACTATACCTGATATTGCCGATGATATTAGGCAAGAACTTCGGTATGCGGAATTATTCATAACAGCAGTTTTTGCTATTGAATATGTATTACGATTGTATGTAGCCCCAGAACGATATTCTAAGGAGCTAACAAATACTGAAGCTAGGGTAAAATATATATTTACTACGGGTGCTATAATCGATTTTATTTCCATTACCCCTTTGTTCTTCTTTTCTGCACACGGTGGGGTTGTTAGAATTTTGAAAATAGTACGCATCCTTAGAATTTTAAAAGCAGTTCGTTATATGCGCTCACTTCGTGAGTTTGGCGATGTATTAAAAGGCAAAAGGGAGGAACTATTGATATCGTTCACTTTCATATTATTTCTACTCTTTATAGTTAGCTCTGTAATCTATGTAGTTGAGCATAAGGCACAGCCTGAAGTGTTTAAGTCAATACCGCACGCAATGTGGTATGGGGTATCTACGCTAACTACTGTCGGCTATGGCGATATGTACCCAATAACTCCCCTAGGCAAAATACTTGGTGGTCTGTCAGCTATTTTAGGTATAGGTTTATTCTCCTTACCTGCAGGTATCATAGCCGGTGGATTTGCGGAAAACATTACCCAAAAAAGAGTAAAAGCAGAACATACGAGAACTAGAAAACAAGCTGAAAGCTTTCATTACTGCCCTCATTGCGGTAAAAAGCTGAATTAATGTAAATTTTGTGAACTTTATAGCCTTACTATACGTTCATTATTTAGAACTTGATTCGTATGGAAACTACTAAAGAACATTTACAGCATCAATTTACCGATTACTTACTGCGCCACGGCTCAGAACCTGCCTCAATTTATCTGTTTGCAGCTGATAACGGTATTTCGGAGGCCGATTTCTATGGACATTTTAATAGTTTCAAAGCCATACATCAAAGTATTTGGGAGAGTTTGTTTAGCTCGGTTTATTCTAAATTAGAGGCCGACGAAACCTACCAAGCCTACACTGTAAGAGAAAAATTACTTGCATTTTACTATACACTAGTTCAAGAGCTATTGAAACATAGGAGCTATGTGAACTGGTCTATAAAGCAAGTAAAAAATCCTGTTTCGTTACCTGCTGGTTTAGATATGGTAAAAAAGCACTTCGTTAACTATGCAAAAGACCTTGTAAGTAAAGGAGTAGAAACAGGAGAAATAGCCCAACGCCCAGTTATAACTGATAGATATGGCGATGCCCTTTGGTTACAATGGGTATTTGTTGTGCAGTTCTGGTTGAAAGATGAAACTAAGGATTTTGAACGTACCGATGCTGCCATTGAAAAGGCAGTGAATCTAAGTATGGATTTGATGGGCAGAAACACCCTTGATAGTGCCTTTGACTTTGCTAAGTTCTTAATTAACAGCAAGTAGTAATTACCAATTTCCTTAACTAACAATTTATTTCTTGAAAGCATATTATGCAAAAAGAACAAAGTAGTATCCCTACTACCAAGGTTGCTCGTGCATCCGAATTTGTAAAAACAGGTTTTAAAATTGGCGTTAATCACGTTAAGTATTATACTAAAAAGGCTTTTGACCCTTCTACTACCAAAGATGAGTTACACGAACTTAATGCGGTAGATATATATGATAGCCTTAGCCAACTTAAAGGTTCTGCTTTAAAGGTGGCTCAAATGATGAGTATGGATAGAAACATACTCCCTAAGCAATATTCTGAGCGGTTCCAATTAAGTCAGTATAGCGCTCCCCCACTATCAGGTCCTTTGGTAGTGAAAACATTTCAAAAATACTTCGGCAAATCGCCATCTGAGATGTACGATAAGTTTGAGATGAATGCCAATAATGCCGCATCTATCGGGCAGGTGCATATTGCCTATAAAAACGAAAAAAAACTGGCAGTAAAAGTTCAATATCCTGGCATAGCCGATAGTATTAGTTCTGACCTTAAGATGGTTAAGCCCTTTGCTGTTAGGCTTATGGGACTTAATGAAGCTGATATAGATAACTATATGGCTGAGGTTGAAATTAAGCTGATGGAAGAAACCGATTACTTATTAGAAGTAAAACGCGGAACGGAAATTTCAGAAGCCTGTGCGCACATTGAAGGTTTGTTTTTCCCTCAGTATTATCCTGAATTATCTTGTCCTAAGATTATTACCATGGATTGGCTGGAAGGTAAACACCTGAAAGACTTTATGGAAACCAATCCTCCTCAAGAAGTATTGGATAGAATTGGACAAACTCTTTGGGATTTCTATGAATTTCAATTGCACCGTTTGCGTTCCGTTCATGCCGATCCGCACCCGGGTAACTTCTATTTTACCCCAGATGGCAGAGTTGGTATTATAGATTTTGGTTGCGTGAAGGAAATTTCTGAGCAGTTTTATTATGATTACTTCTCTTTGATTAACCCTGAAACCGTTACGAATAGAGAACGTTCAGATAGGCTTTTCAAAAAGCTAAAGTTCATTTACGATATTGAATCGGCCGCAGATAGAGATGTGTACTCAGGCATTTTTATTAGGATGATTGAAATGCTAGGAAGACCATTCCACGAAGAATACTTCGATTTTGGTGACGATTCTTACTTTGATGAAGTATATGAATATGGCGAACAACTTACCCGTATGAAAGAGGTAAGAGATAGCAAGCACCCAAGAGGGGTAAGAGATGGTTTATATGTGAACCGTACTTATTACGGCCTATATAGCATCCTTAACCAATTGAGAGCTAGAGTAAAAACGCATAGCCGTTTTATGGAACCAGACTTTGAGCAAGAAGCGGCTGCATTTATGTAGTAGCTTAAGCCTCAAATAATTTTAGTGTCCTTGAAAAAGGGGGCTTTATTTTTGGATTAAAGAAATACTAGTGTTTGTGGTCAATTTCGCAGGCTGCTCCCTTGTGCAACAATTTACTATCTGTTGTAAAGGCTATAAACACAATGATTGCTGTAATTACAGAAGCCACAATTTCAGTAGTACCGTGAAAATGAAATGCAGCATTAGCAATGCTCTGTCCAATGATTGAGCCTAAAAACAATAGCGATGGCAGCCAAGAACCGTGCAACCTTTGGTTTTTGAAGAATGTAAAATACCAAATCAGAAAAGTTGGAACTATCACCACCCCAGCAATTAGCCAATGATTGTGCTCAATATGAACAAAACTCGGTACCGTACTTATTAAAAAAGGAGTAGCCATACAGTGTATGGTGCATAAGCTCGATGCAACTAATCCCATTAATCTGGTACCTACTTTTTTCATTAGAATGCAAAGATAATTGCTTTATGCAATTATGTTGCATAAAGCTAATCAGAAACTTCCATTATTTTTATTAATGAGGCTAACTTACTTATAGCCATATCGTTATTAAATTCCTTTGCTTGGGTAAAGGAGTTGCTTTTTACCTGTAAGTATGTCTGTTGGTCCTTAAACAAGGCAATGATTTCATTGGCACAAGTTTCATTTTCCACATGATTGCTTGGCTGATAAATGCCTAGTTTCTTAGTAGTGACTAATTCTTTGAGCCAACCTTCAAAGTTTAAAATGATTGGCACCCCAGCTACCAAACTATCAAAGAACTTATTCGGACTTCCACTCCCCAAAATAGGTGCCTCTTTATTGAACGACACATAACTAAAGTGGCACTTTTCTAGGTAGGTTTTAATGCCCGCTAAGTTGGTTCTAGGCCATTCTTCCAGATTATCAGATAGCCCTTCTGCTTTAATCTTATTCAAGAACAACTCCTTTTCGTTACCCTCGCCAGCAAAAACAAAACGCCATTGGTTCGGAATTTTAGCTTGCAAGGCTTTTAGCAATGGAATAACCTGAGTTATTCTATTAGCTAAACCCAATGTACCAAAATAGCCAATAGTTATGGGGTAGTCTATATTAACTGAATTACTGAGCTTAAAAAAATCAGTATTGGCTATGTTTGGGATAACTGTAATTGGAGTTTTAATTCCTTGTTTTTCAATTACTTGCTGCATATCAGGAGATAGAACCACAATAGATTCAGCTTCCCGATAACCAGTTAACGCTAACCACTTTGCTATTGACCTTAAAAATCCATTTTTAATAAATCCCAAGGCAATAGGTGCCTCTGGCCATAAATCTCGTACTTCAAAAATAAAGGGTATGCCTTTTGTCCATTTCAAGAACAGGGCCGGCACTAAAATAGTTAAGGGGGTAGAAGTAGCATAAATCAAATCAGGTTTTGGTAGTTTGGCGGCAAGCCAATAAGCCTTCACCATAAAGCTAAAGAAAGCCATTATTCTGCCTAATACTCCCTTGTTATGGCTGTAATGGTCTTTGATATAATGTACGATAAAGCCATCAAATTCAACTAATTTATTCGTTTTACCACCAGTTATAATGGTAACTAAATGTCCTTCCTTAACTAATCCATTAGCTAAATACCACGACCGTACCGCCCCGCTTTCTTCAGGAGTTTTAAAGTACTGATGTAAATAGATAATGCGCACCTTTTAGAATTGATATTTATGGCTACATAGTTAATAAAAAACAGAAATTATCAGTTGTATTTAAAATGTTTCTAAAGAAAATGTACCTTTAGGCATAGATTTAAAATCGAACTACTACCTACTCAATTACACTTACCCTTAATGAATCCTATTAAACTCGATACTATCGAAGAAGCCATTGAAGCAGTAAAAAATGGTCAAATGATAGTAGTGGTTGACGATGAAGACCGCGAAAACGAAGGCGATTTAATTTGCGCAGCAGAAGCAATTACACCTGAGATAGTAAACTTCATGAGCAAAGAAGCTAGAGGTCTTATTTGCTGTGCTTTAAGTGAAGAACGTTGCCAAGAATTAGGCTTGGAGTTAATGGTAGGTAATAATACAGCCCTACACGCTACCCCATTTACTGTTTCAGTAGATTTATTAGGAAAAGGAGTAACTACAGGAATATCGGCTTATGATAGGTATATGACCATCAAAGCATTAGCCGATCCAGCTACAAAACCAGAAGAACTAGGTAAACCAGGACATATTTTCCCTTTAAAGGCTAAAGAAGAAGGTGTATTACGCAGAACTGGTCATACAGAAGCATCAGCAGATTTTGCAAAACTTGCAGGGTTTAAACCTGCTGGTGTGTTAGTAGAGATTATGAATGAAGATGGGACGATGGCTCGCCTGCCTCAGCTTCGTGAATTTGCCGATAAGCACAAGTTAAAGCTAGTATCTATTAAAGATTTAGTAGCTTATAGAATCCGTACCGAAAGCCTTATTACCAGAGAAATAGGCGTTGAAATGCCAACAGAATTTGGTGAATTTCAACTAATCGCTTACCGTCAGAAAACAACTGGCGATATACACTTGGCTATGATTAAGGGCACTTGGAATGCCGATGAACCTGTGATGGTGCGTGTGCATAGCAGCTGTGCTACTGGCGATATTTTTGGTTCTTGTCGTTGCGATTGCGGTCCTCAATTACACCATGCCTTACGTATGGTAGAAAAGGAAGGCAAAGGCGTAGTACTTTATATGAACCAAGAAGGCAGAGGTATTGGGTTACTAAACAAACTTAAAGCATATAAACTACAAGAACAAGGAAGAGATACTGTTCAGGCTAACTTGGAATTGGGCTTTAAAATGGACGAAAGAGATTATGGTGTAGGTGCTCAGATACTAAGAGATTTAGGCATTCAAAAGATAAAGCTCATCAGTAATAATCCTAAAAAGCGTGCTGGTTTATTAGGCTATGGTTTAGAGATTGTTGATACTATCCATATTGAGATAGCACCAAACTCTCATAATGAGGCATATTTACTCACGAAAAGAGATAAAATGGGTCATACCATTTTAAAAGATTACGAAAATAATCTATAATTGTAATTGCTACAAAAATTACGCTTACTCACAACACCTCAATGATACTCGATATTTCATCTATTGACAGGCTTTTTTCTTGGCAAGAATATCTGGAGTTTTCCAGAAATTTATTCGACGCACAAGGAAGAACTACTTCAGAGTCTGACACCTACAACACTACAGAAATTCTAGATTATACCAAGTTAAACTTTGCCAGAATAAATAGAGTAAATAAACAGTTTGACTTTTCTAAAAACCTAGAAAATACAATATCGGAAATACCAACTAAATGGCGATGGATAATGCTTGCTGAAAGTTGGTGTGGCGATGTAGCTCAAGTAGGTCCAGTAATTGCCCAAATTGCTGAAAGTTCAGAAAATATTGAATTCTCAGTCGTATTACGCGATAAGAACATAGGTCTGATGGATAAGTTTTTAACCAATGGTGGACGGTCTATTCCTAAGTTAATTTGTTTAGAACCAAGTACTTATCAAGTAATTGGTTCTTGGGGACCTAGGCCTCAAGCTTTGCAAGAATTATTGAACATATGGAGTAGTGAACCACTTACCTTAATTCAAAAAGCTGAGAAACTCCATAAATGGTATGCAGATGATAAAACAGAACATACTCAACTTGAATTAAATGAAGTATTAAAGCAATGGATTGCACATTCTAGTTCTTTTGCTTATACGCCAGCGGTTTCTCGTTAATAGCGTCACCGTTTACGATGATAGCCACTCGTTTTTCGCGGGTGGCTTTTGTTTTTTTACTCGCATCTGATTAAAAGAAACTACCTAACCTATCGGCATTGAGCAGCACTAAAGTAGGTAATCCTTCTGGGGTATAATGAGGTATTTCGCAAGCAAAGAGACGGTCAATTGTTTCGCTCATTTCTTCTTTGGTCATTTGCTTGCCCCATTTTATAGCGGTACGTTTAGCAAAGGTTTTTGCAATAGCCTCTCTGTAATTGAGTTTCGTATCTGTCTTTTCTTCCTTGAATTGGCTTAATAAATCTTCAAAAACCAAGTGTTCCTCACCTGAAGGAATATCTGCTGGCAGACCAGAAAGCTTTATAGTATTTCCCCCAAATGGCTCAAAAACAAAATCGTGCTTAGCAAAATCTTCTTGTAGTTCCATCGCTAAACTATAGTCTGCCAAACTAAGATTCACCGTTTTCGGAAATAGCAATTGCTGACTTCCACCTTTGCTTGTGCCCAACGTTTTCACTAATCGCTCATAGATGATGCGTTGATGGGCAGCGTTTTGGTCTATCATCATCAACCCACTTTTCACAGGGGTTAGAATATACCTTTGTTGGACCTGAAATACTTGCTTATCAGTATCAAGACTGGGTAAGTCAGAAGTACTTCTTTCATTGATAGCACTACCAAATGTAAGTTGTTGAGCAGGTTGATTTTGTGAAGAAGTAGAAGGAAAATTTTTGCCACTGATATTCTGAAACTCTTCAATAGCCTCATTCCTCGCTAAAGGATTATACAATTTACCCCAGTTTTTAAGGTTGTGAGCTTCTCTATTTGCATCAAAAGGATGCGTTTGTTTGCCCCAATTTTGAGCAGATGAACCACCCGTATTTTGACTTGGTGTATTCACCTCAAAAGAACCGGGGAAATTTCCCCCGTTACCCCCCGTTATATCGTTAATAAATGCGGCTTGCTCAAAATCAATACTTGGCAATAAGTTATAGGCGCTCAATGTTTTACGAACGGCTGCCTTTATGATGGCATAAACCGTACGCTCATCGTCAAACTTGATTTCTGTTTTTGTGGGGTGTACGTTGATATCTATATGAACTGGATCAAGCTCAATAAACAGCACATAAAATGGATGCGTTTCAGGTGCTAATAGTCCTTCAAAGGCAGCCACTACAGCACTATGTAATTGATAGTTCTTTACATATCGATTATTAACAAAGAAGTACTGTTCGCCTCTTAATTTTTTGGCGAAGCCTGGCTTACCAACATAACCAATTACATTCATGAAATCGGTTTGTTCTTGCGTAGTAGCCAATTGCTCTTTGTAGTTATTTCCAAAAAGTTCAACTATTCGGGCCGCTAGCTTACCTGGGGCAAGTTTTATGGTAAGTACATCGTTTATTACCAACGAAAACCCAATCTGAGGATTGGCTAAAACCACTCGATTGAACTCATCCATAATATGGCGAAGCTCAACTGAATTGCTTTTCAGGAAATTGCGTCTTGCAGGGACATTAAAGAACAAGTTTTTAACAGCAATACTGGTTCCTTCAGCAGTCGCAACTGGTTCAGATTTCTTTATTTCAGAACCATCAATAATAACGAGGGTACCAATTTCCTCGCCTGTTTGTTTAGTCCGTAATTCAACCTGAGCCACAGCTGCAATACTCGCCATAGCCTCGCCCCTAAAGCCCATGGTTTTGATTTTAAACAAGTCTTCTGCTTGTTTAATTTTGCTTGTTGCGTGTCTAGCAAAGCACATAATGGCATCCGAAGGATTCATCCCAGAACCATTATCTACCACCTGAATTAAGGTTCTGCCAGCATCTTTTACTATTAAACTAATCGAGGTTGCCTTGGCATCTACACTATTCTCCAGCAATTCCTTCACTACCGATGCAGGCCTTTGCACCACCTCGCCTGCGGCAATTTGGTTGGCAATAGCTTCTGGCAAAAGGTTAATCAGATTGGGCATAGTAGCAAGGAATAAACCGTAAAAATAGGGAAAGGAAAAGTATGGGCATCTTATTTTGTATTAGAAAGGCAATCTGAATTTTGCCTATATTGAAAAATAACAGATATTTAAGCAACAAAAGCACATTTAATACTACTTGAAACCTAACCAAAAGTCGTTTTTTAGCTCTGCCAAAGAACAAAGGGCGGCAATGGGGTTATTGGTTTTGGTGGTATGTTTTTTACTTATCAGGTGGGGTATCAGTTCATTTACTGGTAGCAAACCAAATACTATTCTAATTACAGAAAGTGCCGAGGCTTTAGCCAAAAGTGGCACCAATCAAACTAAGGCCAATTCCATAGAATACAATCCTTCCACTTTTGATCCTAATACCGCCAGTATAGAGGTATTACAGCAACAAGGCATCCCATTATGGTTGGCAAAACGCATAATTAATTACCGAACCAAGGGTGGTAAATTCAGAACCAAGGCAGACTTGCAGCGGATTTATGATTTTCCCGATTCGCTCTTTCAAAAGGTGGTTAGTTATATTCAACTGCCTGATTCTGCCGAAAAAAACTACACCAAATATCCCCAAAAGGAATACTACAAGCGATACCCAACCCACACAAACAAGCAAGTTTGTGCAACAGGCTTTAACATTAACAAAGCTGGCTTGGCTGAACTTGACCAACTGCCCGGTATTGGCGAAGCCCGTGCTAAATGGATATTGGATTACCGTGACCGATTAGGTGGCTTTACAGATTTGCGTCAGCTTGAGGATATGGTAGGTTTAGATAGTCTTTCGTTAGCCTCGTTAAAGCAGTACGCCCAAATTTTTCCTGACGATTTACCGAGAAAGCTTAACATTAACCTGATTGACTTAGAAGAATTGGCCAAACACCCCTACCTAACCCGTAGAAAGGCAAAGGCAATTATCAATTTCAGAACGCAACACGGAGCTTACCAAGATATTGACGAGCTTACCTCAGTTCGGGTATTAACTGATAAGGAGCTTGAAAAAATACGTCCCTATTTAAGTACGGAATAAATTAACCGAGCGAGAAATTGTTGTTAGGAGGTCTTTTCAATTCTTGTTGGCATAGTTGGTTGGTTTTTATCTGGCTAATAATTTTTCCGCTAATAAGTTTGGCGCAAGACCGTTACTTAGCTGATGAGGACTTTATACACACTACTGGCAACCAATTGAACTTGAATTGGCAAAATGAGAAAGAAGCCATTTATAGTCCACTTTGGGTGAATATCAACACAGCAACCGAAGAAGAATTACGCACCCTCGGAATACCTGACGAAGCCATAAGATCTGTTTTAGAATACCGAAAAAACTATGGCAACTTTACCTTCATAGAGCAATTGCAAGGTTTAGAAGGTTGGGATCCTATCACCTTAGCGGCGTTACTCCCCTACCTCACCGTGGGTAATACGCAGCAAGAGGCATATTGGCAAGCCATCCGATATCCTAAACATTATCAATGGGCGGGAGCTACGGGACTTACACATAATGGTAAAAGTTATACACAAATCAGTAATATCCGATTTAAGGTAGGGAACCCAAGTTCTTTGGTGCGATACGGTTTACAATTAAGACGGTCCTACTCCCAAGGCGAAGCCACGCATAAAGGCAGCTTTTACTTTCAGGCAAAAAATACGCTTTATCCTAAAATACCTGTGCAACAAGTAACCATCGGTCATTACAGACCTGATGTTGGCTTAGGCCTGAACTTAGGTGGCAATGCAGGTTTTACCCCTTGGTTAGGTTTAGCAGGACGATTATATAGTAGAAATGCCTCTGTAGTGCCGTGGCAATCGGCATTTAGTGATTATGCCTTACAAGGTTTGGCGGTTTCTGGCAACATTCAAAAAACACAATATATCAGTTGGTTACATATCAATACCCAGCCTTTATCAACAGCAAACGATTCCTTAGATAACCTCAGCATAAGACCAATTGGAGCCTTAGGTACTGTGGTTCAGCCTGGTTTACTTTTGGTACACCCTATTAAAAATGGGAACATATTCGGCACTTACTTTCAAAATGGAAGTCAATACCAAACTGGGATAGGAGCAACTGTAGCCAACCAAAACCTTACCCACAACTTTGAAGCAGGCTTCAAAACTAAGGATGCCGCATTTATGTACTCCATGTTTTACCCTATCAATAAGCGATTTACACTTTCCACTTCTGCTAGGGCGTTTAGTGCTAATTGGCGAAATAGCTTAGGTAATCCTTACGCGCAAAGCAGTAGTTTAGGGGGCGAAAAAGGGTGGTATTCAGTTCTTCAATATGAACAAAGTCGCAATAGAGTCTACTGGTTCACCACCGATATTTACCAAAGCACCAGAGGTTTAACTTTTACCCAACCAGCAATTCACGCCAATTTAAGTCAGCAAAATGGGACCAATATCAATAGTAGTCTGCAAGCACCTATTTCTAAAAACGGCGTTGAGTTATTATGCAAATTAGCCATCACCAAAATCCTATCTGAGGCATTTACCCTTGCCTTTCTGGTAAATATCAGAAAGCCAGCTACTAATGAAAAAACCAAAACCGTAATTGCCAACGGCTACGCCACCGAACTACGCTACCACAAAAACCGCCACCAGCTGCGAGTGAGAGTAACGGTATGGTCGGCACCTGAATTCAGGAATGCTGTTTACTTACCTGAACCAGATATCCAATTCTTTAACCGCACCATTGCTGCATACGAAGTAGGTAACCGCATAGCCCTTTTGTATAGGTACCAATTAGAAAACGGCGCAGTTTGGGAAAGCAAACTTGTATTAAACCAATTGACGAGAACTGAGAACCGATCACCTTTGACTTTGGAGTTGCGGACAGGGGTTTGGTTGAGAAGATAGGTGCTAAAACACTAACTTGCGGTGATTTTTATTCACCTATTTATGGAAACAGCAAACGATTGGGTTTCATTGATATACACTCTAGTTGGATCTCACGCTATTTTCTTTGGGCTAATTGCCTACTTACAGAAAAAGGATACTAAGTCAATACCTTGGTTTAGTCTGTTTCTTTGGATTTTTGGTTTACCATCTATCTCATGGTTGCTACACGCCACACCAGTCTTTTACAGCTTACCAAGGTTTGCCTATTGGCCTATTGGGTTATACTTCTGTGTGATGCCCACTTTTTATCTATACGTTAAAAGCCTAACGCAGATTATAACTTTTAAAGAAGTCCGAAAGCACTTGTTTTTTCCAATTCTGGAGTTTTGCAGTATGCTAACCATCTGTTTGCTACCTAGGGATATTTACGATAAGTTCATTTCTAGCGGAGCAAATCAAACTTGGGGGCTTGCCTTTGTTAGCGTACTTGGAGCGTATAACTTGTTCTATTGCTTCATTACCTTCAGACTATCAAACATCAGCATTAGGAAGTTTGAGAAAGTGTTTATTAATGATTCTGTAAACTTATTCCAATGGACAAAGAGACTTTCAATATTATTAGGAATCCTTTATGGTTTAGAATTATTTCTCAGTTTCCCAATTACGCTCAGAATAAATTATAGCATTGCAGTAGTAATAGCTGCAATACTTAACCTCGTATTTGTACTTACAGTATTGTTTGCAAGTTATAAATATCTGTTTAGCACTAATAATCAATGGAACCAGCTAGCAGAGCTAGAGGAATCTAGCCCAGAATATTATGAAAGTGATACAGTTAAAGAATCCATATTGGACTCTAACCCAGCCTTCGTGATTAATGAGAAGCTGGTAAAGCAACTCGAATACTTACTAGAAAATGGTGCCTACTTAAACCAAGAGGTATCGCTAATATCTTTAGCTCAAGAACTGGATGTTACTCCTAAAGTGCTTTCCAAAACCATTAGCGAAGCAAAAGGACTAAACTTCTCTGGCTTAATAAATGAGTACCGAGTTAACAGAGCAAAAGTATTGCTTAGCGGCAATGAACACGAATATCTTACTATTGAAGGCATAGGTTCGGAAGCTGGATTCCCTTCTAAATCTACATTTTTTTCAGTCTTCAAAAAGCATACTGGACTTACTCCTAAAGAGTTCCAGCTTTCAAAAACCAATGATTTAGTCCAGAAAAAGGGCTAAATCCTTTTTCTGGAATCCTTCTTTGTAGTTCTCATTATCTTGCTTTGAGTCCTTTGGGTAGTTTTGTAATACAACTTAATTACCCACTCCTTCACTCAATGAAAAACGTGTTTACAACCAAGAATTTTTTATTTATTCTCCTAACGTTGGTAGGAGCTTTTCTCTATCCAAGCATAAAAGTGCATGCTGAAGGAAGTAAACAACTAACCCGTTTTGGGGTAGAAAGCCGAATACTTTTCGGGTTAAGAAACTTTGCCAGATTCAATTCTTTAGACACTAACGCCAGGCTTTGTTTTACTATTAAAAGTACCCAAGAAAGAGTGTATTTCGGTTTTGGGCTAGCAAGAAATCAGGATCAATTTAACGGATCAACAAACTTTAGCACATTTTTTAGAGTTAAAGATTCCTTTGGAAATATTGTAAGGAATACACAACGTTTACCTAGAACCTCGGCCGAGCCTGGCTTTATACAAAATAGTACACAGTCTTCCCCAAGCATAATTCAGGTAGGTGGGTACGATCCTGGGATTTCATTTATCCCACCAAGCCCTGGAACCTACTATATTGAATTAACAGCAGATACAACAAGACCACAAGGAACCTTTAACCTTGAACATTTTGATGTTACAGTAATCAATTCTAATACAAATCAAGAACAAATAGGACGCTTATGGAGTAGGCAATGGAGTATAACGGCTGGTGGTTTTAACAGACCTACTAGGGCTGAAATGTTTATTTATTCGGCTGATAGCGTGGTTACTAAAATTGACTTTAATGGAATGGAGCCCTTTAACTTTTTTATAGGCGCAAATTCTAAAGGGGTCAATTTCACTTCCAATCCTCTTATAAATAGAAAGTCAAGACAAGGTGAAGCCATAAACCCAGATTATCTAGTTTTCTTGCAAAATCCTGATAGCACAATTTGGCCTAATGGTACCGACTTTATTAGGTTTTTAGAGCAACCTGTTTTAGCCTTTTGTCCAAACAGGGGATACCGTCTAAAAATTTCTGTAAACAAAGGGCAAGAAGCTGATATTTACCTTGAGTTTAACGGCATAGCTGGTTACCAAGAAGGTACCTCAGATAGGAAGTTAACCGTTTCCTTACAAGCTGGTGTTAACCTAATCCCATTTGATGGTAGAGACGGTTTAGGTAATTTGTTAACAAATGCTATGCTTGTAAATGTTCCTATTGAATTAGTAGCTTACAGAGGTGTTACCCACCTGCCTTTATTTGATGTAGAAAACAATGCGAACGGGTTTATCATTAGCCTAGTTAGACCCTTAACTGGAAATTTGAGAGTCTTTTGGGACGATACAAATTTACCAGACGGATTAGCAAATCTTTCTGGCTGCATTGGTTCTTGTCATTCATTTCCTAGCCCATTGTTTGGAAACGATAATACTATAAATACTTGGTGGAATACAGGTACCTATTTACCACTTACCAGTACTTTGATTTTGGATACACTATGCCCAACAATAAGCCTTTCAGCCAATGTGGTACGAGGAAGTTATTGTTCAGATTTAGGATATGCAATTCCAATTTATTCTGGTTATTCTGGCCGAGTTAAAATTACTTGGATAGAACAAGAAACAGGAATTGAATATCCAGGCTTTGGTCGGGATGAACGTTTAATCTTTTCTTATTTTACCCCTTACTTATTGATAGCAAAGGATTTATACACTGAATATTCTGATACAGTTATTGTAAGCCCACTACCTCAGCCCGATTCAATCGTTTTCTATAACGCCGAAGTAGTTGAAGCACCTTTTTGTAGTTATGGAGTTGCTGACGTAAGGATATTTGGTTTGTCGTCTGTTCAATATAGATGGAGAGACTTAAGCTCAGGGCGAATTTTACCTGCACCAGATACATTCCAGCAACTTTCTGCATATCCTGGCAGATACAGACTTATAGCTACAAGCCTTGAGTTTGGCTGTAAAGATTCACTTGATTTTGAGATACTTGGAAGTGGTTCAGCAGTAGATGTTTCTCTTAATAGATTAGTCCAACCAAGGTTCTGCTCTGATTCAGGAATGGTAAAATGTTCAGTAAACTTCCCAGTAGAGCAAGCGGGCTTCAGATGGAAAAATTTGGAAACTGGAGCTATTCTATCAACTACTTCAGATTCTTTAAAAGCTTTGCCAGGGAGGTATAGAGTTATAGCTTTTAAGTTAAGTGAAGGGATAAATATCTGTTCAGATTCCTTAGATGTTGAAATTATAAAAAGTGATTCAATTAAAACTTTGGCGAATATCGTTCAGCCAAATACTTGTGGGAGCCTAGGTAGAGCCTACATACAACTTGTTGATTCTGTTGGTAATTACTCATTCACTTGGAAAAGAAGAGCCGATCAGGTTGTAGTAAATAACTGTTGTAATAGGGTTGAACTTCCTGAAGGTGAATATGTTGCCTTAATAAGGAATGAAACCTTTGGTTGTTCGGATTCAACCTTAATCAAGATTATATCGCCAGGCAATCCTAACATTGAATTAGACTCAATAGTTCAACCAACCTGCACTAATCCTAAAGGTCTGTTGAAAGTAAAAGTTAGCACTGGTTCTACCTCCTTAATTTATAGATGGAGGAGATTACCTGATGGTCTTGTCTTGCCAGATACGGCTCAAAACAGGATTAAACTTAATCCCGGAGTTTATAGATTAGTGGTTAAAGATTTAGGCGGTATTTGTTCGGATTCTATTGACCTCACTTTAAATGAACCAGTTATACCCAATATTGATTTTTCTGGGCTACCAGACAGTACTTGTATAAGTAGTGGATCGTTTAATCTGAGTTCTGAATTTGCAGGTGGAAGGTTTAGTGGCACTGGGATATCAGGAAACGTATTTACTCCAACAAAAGATGGTGTTTTTGAAATAACCTATTCCCTAAATTTGGGATCTTGTAGGGTAAGCAGAATTAGAACAATTAAAGTAAATTCTATCCCCAATTCTAATTTTTCCATTCCAGATAAAGTCTGCTTAAACAGCGAACCAGTTAGTTTAGTGCCAGACCAAATTGGTGGTTTATTTGAAGGTGGAAATGTAGTTTCAGCGTCGTATTTTCCTAATAGCATAGGTACTGATTCTGTGAAATACAGCATTTCAATTAATGGTTGTAGTTCAACTTTAACGAAAAAAATCAATGTAATTCCCAATCCTTCCTTAGAAACGTCAAATACTGAATTGGAAATTGAAAAGGGAAATTCAGTTAATCTGAATGTGCAAAGTGATGGAAAGGTCAAATGGACTCCTTCAACTGGGCTAAGTACCGATACAGGCTTAAATGTAATCGCATTCCCTCTTTCTGATACTACTTATACCATCATAGCTACCAATGATTTAGGATGCTTTAAAACGTTAACAATCAAAATTCGAGTGAATACCAATATTAAAATTCCTAATGTATTCACCCCAAATGGCGATTTAGTGAACGAATACTTTGCCATAAAAAACTTGCCCGATAACTCCAATCTTTCCATATACAATAGATATGGAAGTTTGGTTTATGAGAAAAATGGTTATTCAAACGATTGGTCCGCTAACAACTTACCTGAAGGGATGTATTACTATTTATTAAGTACAAGTGGCAACCAAACTTTTAAAGGTTGGGTACAGGTGATGAAGTAATAGAGGGCTTACAATTTATCTTTTGGTGGTTCCATAATTAGTTTCAAATCTAAAGTACCCTTTCCCTCATCCAAACCAGCCGTTGCATTATTTTTAGTTGATAGTTTTAAACCTTCTATGGCCCAAACTTATCTTAGATACAAACATAAATAAAACACGAAACTATGAAAAAGTTATTGGCTATCAGTTTATTACTAAGTACCTCGCTATTCTTCCAAGGTTGTAGGAAGGACGATGATAACGAACCGAACCTTTCTTCTCAGTTCTTTCAACAAAGTGCCGATGAATCTGGAGTAAGTGCTGAAAATGATTTGGTTTTTGAAAACGTAAATACCGTTTTCCAAACTACGGAGGCTCCTGGTGGTGGCAGGGCTGCTGCTATCAATATATGTGGAGCAACAACCTCAATTGCTGGTAATGTTGTAACGCTTACTTTTGATGGTACCACTGCTTGCGATGGCAGAATAAGAACTGGGGTAGTTATTATTCAATTAATTGAAGGTGCTAGGTTTCGCGATGTAAATGCTGTTGCCAAAGTGAGCTATAATAACTATTCGGTACAAAGAACTATTGCTGGAACCAGCAGAACTATTGTGTTTAATGGTACCCAATACGTGAAAAACATTAGCGGCGGAAATGTGATTGACTTGGCTGCAGGTGGCAGTTTAGTACATAAAATCAGCGGCAACTTAAGTGCACAATTCGATGGACAAGCAACCCGCAGAACTTGGTCTTTAAGCAGATTACGTACTTATACAAAAACTGGCGAAAATCAATATGAGCTAACTATTGTTGGCGATACTACCTACAACGGTCAGTCGGGTGTAGATGTAATCGGTACCAACCGTTTTGGCGATAGATTCTGGGCTATAACTGCAACTCCTATCAAAGTGAATAATAATTGTGGTTGGGGCAGGCCAACCCAAGGCAAAAGAGCTCATTATAATGATAACGATGCTAGCCTAATTGTAACCTTTGGTACAAACTTAAATGGTATATTAGATAGTAGCAATTGCCCTGCTTTTTATAAGGTAGATTATACCCGTAGAAATAGAAGTTATACAGCGGTGTATCCGTACTAAGACATCGCTTTTAATTACTCCTCAAAATAAAATCCCCGATTGCTTATCACAACCGGGGATTTCTTATGTTAACATTCAAGATTTACACTTGAACATACTTAGCATATAACTTTTCCTGAAGTGCTAATATTTCAGAGCTTTCCAAGTACTCATCGTAAGGGATGCGTCTATCTAACATACCTTCTGGAGTAATTTCAATCAATCTGTTTGCTACTGTGTTTATGATTTCATGGTCATGGGTTGCAAACACAATCTGACCTCTAAATTCAATTAAAGCATTGTTCAATGCCGTGATTGATTCTAGGTCTAAGTGGTTAGTAGGCTCATCAAACACCAACATATTGGCATTGCTAAGCATAGCTTTACTCATCATACAACGAACTTTTTCACCACCACTTAATACGCTTGATTTTTTCAAGGTTTCTTCTCCTGTGAAAAGCATACGACCTAAGAAGCCACGTACAAAGGTTTCGTCCTTTTCTACAGAATACTGTCTTAACCAATCCACTAAGTTTAGTTCATCAGTAAAATAGCTGCTGTTATCGTTCGGGATATAAGCAGTAGTAATGGTTTGTCCCCACTTAATTTCACCAGTATCTGGAGTTTCTTCGCCCATCAAAATTTTGAAGAACATAGAAATAGCCACACTATCTCTACTTAAGATAGCTGCTTTATCGCCTTTTTCTAAGTGGAAATTAAGGTCTGAAAATAACACCCTACCATCAACTGATTTGCTGAGATTTTCAACAGTAAGTATCTGGTTTCCAGCTTCGCGTTCAGGCTTAAATACGATACCAGGGTACTTTCTGCTTGAAGATGGCATATCTTCAGGAGCTAACTTCTCTAATAACTTTTTACGAGAAGTTGCCTGCTTACTCTTCGCCACGTTTGCACTAAAGCGTTGGATAAACTCTTGAAGTTCTTTGCGCTTTTCTTCGGCCTTTTTATTTTGGTCGTTACGCTGCTTGGCCATTAACTGGCTACTCATATACCAGAAGGTATAGTTACCTGTGTACAGCTTAATTTTAGCGTAGTCAATATCCACAATATGGGTACAAACTTGATCTAAGAAGTGCCTATCGTGACTTACTACAATAACGGTATTCTTAAAGTCGGCCAAGAAATCTTCCAGCCACCTAATGGTTTGAACGTCCAAATCGTTGGTAGGTTCATCCAATAGTAATATATCAGGGTTACCAAAGATAGCTTGGGCTAAAAGCACCCTCACTTTTTGATTACCATTCAATTCTTTCAATAAGCTATGGTGCAAGTTTTCGCCAATACCAAGTCCACTTAGTATGTTACCAGCATCACTTTCAGCATCCCAGCCGCCCATATCACCAAACTGTTCCTCAAGGGCAGAAGCACGCATACCATCTTCTTCAGAAAAATCTTCTTTCAAATAGATGGCATCCTTCTCTTGCATAATATCCCAAAGGTGCTTGTTGCCCATTACTACAGTTTGCAGCACAGGCACCTCATCAAAAGCAAAGTGGTTTTGCGTAAGCACACTCATACGCTCGCCTGGGGAAATGCTTACATTACCCGTAGTAGGGTCAATTTCGCCAGAGATAATTTTTAGAAAAGTCGATTTTCCAGCACCATTAGCACCAATAACGCCATAGCAGTTACCAGGGGTGAACTTTATATCAACATCTTCAAACAAAGTACGCTTCCCATAGCGAAGCGATAAATTAGATACCGTAACCATAATATGAATTAAGAGCGCAAATATACGGTTTTCTGCTTGAAAATGAGGGAGAATTGGGTTAAAACGCAAACCAAATTTAAGGCATTGGAGTAAGCTAAAACAACAAACTAAAATTTTATTAATTAACTACTTTACAGTATATTGAACCGAAAATCTCCTGAAAAATGAAAAAACTCTCAATTGTTCTAGGTTTTTGCCTGCTGGCAATAAACCTATTTAGTTGTTCATCGTCCAAGCAATTGGTGATAAATAGTCACCAGCCTGAATCTATTGAAGCACCATTACCCCAAAAAGAAATTCCCAATAAAGAAAATCATGTTGGATTTGCTAGTTTGCTCGAAACCCCATTTGAAGCACCTGTTTCGATAAGTACAGCGGAACCTTCTCCTGCTTTATTCAAAGCAGTTCCTGATAGCATATTAAACTTAATTCCTACTTATACCGAATTAAAAGAGGAAACAAAACTGGTAGAACAACAACCAGCTTCCGATCCTTTTGCAAGAAACCCAAATCACTATGCACGCTTGTCTTTAACATTTGGATTAATTGGTTTTTTTACAGCGATTACATTTTATGGACCCATAATTTTTGGAACAATGGCTATAATTTATGCTAAAAGATCTAGACAAAATAATGAGCCAAATCAGAAAAAGGCCAGAGCAGGAAGGTTTTGGGGTATCGCTTCGTTTGTAGCGATTCCATTGAGTATTTTAGCGGTGTTAGTACTAGAATATATATTTTTCTTTTAAAAAAATGAGGTATTTCATTGTGCTTATAGTACTGATAAGTACCAATTTGATATTAGCTCAACCAATCAGAGTTAAGGTTAATCCTGCCAGCGTATTGTTTTCTACCATCAATATGCAAGTTGAAGTAGGTACTTATAAAGAGCATTCAGTACAAGTAGGGATTATGTATTATAACCTTACCCTATGGAAAAACAATGTCCACGGCATAGGAATTACTCCAGAGTACCGCTTTTACATGGATTCTAGTAAAACTCATTTGTTTTTTGGTCCCTTTTTAAGGTATATGAATTACAAAGAAACCATCAACAAAAAAGGAGATGGAATTTTCGGATCAAGTAATATTGAAAAGTTTGGTGGTGGACTAATGGTAGGAAAAGTTTATACCATAAAGAAAAACATTCTATTTGAAATTTTGGGAGGGCCTGAAATTCACTTTATTAAGTATTCTATAAGACCTGGGGCTACACAAGAATATTTAGAGGAAGCAAAGGATTTTCCAAAGGTTAGAAACGCTATGAGGTTAGCTTGCTCGTTTATCGCTGTTTTTTAACAGTTTATTTTGCTATATTGTGGTTATGTACAATAACGTACCTAACTCATATTCTCACAGATGAAGAACCTAATACTAATTTTGGCAGTATCTGCAACATTATTTTCTTGCAGTGCAGATAAGCTTACTATAAATAGTAAAGCACCTAACACAACAATACAAGCATCAACAGCTAATAAAAACAATAAGGTAAGCTTTGCCTCTCAAATAGAATCTACTGATATTGAAGCCAATGACTTACCCAAAACAGAAAATTCAGTGCCAGAGGAAGCGGCAGTTGAGGCATCTACAACGAAATCAATAGCTAAGTACATGCCAGTTTATGCCGAAAGTAATAATTCAGTTACGGCAAATTTAAACTCAGGCACACAAAAGTTAACTTTTCGACAACGGTTAAAAATTAGAGCCATTAAGGCTATTGTAGGCGTAACCGGAAAGCAAAGCAAGGCAAGTTCAGAACTAACTATGGTTGGTACTTTATTAAATAAGTTTAGCTTTTGGTTTGGGCTTATTAGTATAATTGCAGCAATCTTCTTACCGGGCTTAGGATTAACCTTAGGTATATTAGGACTCATATTCGGTATCACCGGAACTACCATTTCTTCTAGTAATAAAGAGACTGGCATGCTTGGAATATTGCTATCAGCAGTTGGAATATTACTTAGTATCGTATTTTCTGCAATTTACAATGTACTTTTCTTTAATGATTAGTTTGGAAATTAAGAATTACTAATTATTATTGCACAAGAGTTAACCAAACTTAATCATCATCATGAAAAAACTAGTTACATTAGTACTCGTAGCAGCATCTCTGACTACACTATCTTCTTGTTCAATTACGCTACCAGTAGCGGCAACATCTAACCCAATTGGGTCTAAGGTAGGTCAACAATCTGCTGACATTTTCTTAGGTGTATTTTGCTTTGATGGCGACGCCTCAATCAGAGGCGCTGCAAAAAATGGTGGTATAACTAAAGTTTCCACAGTTGACATAAAAACTTATACCTTCTTGGGACTTTATCAAAAAGTAACCACTATAGTTACAGGCGAGTAATTAACGAATAAAAAAAGGCGAGTAAGCAATTATTCGCCTTTTTTTATAACAAAACACATGAATTCGAAATTATTAATACTATCGCTGTTTGTTTTGTTTACTTCTTGTAAAACAAATACTAACAATTCAGTACTCATTGGATCGTCTCAGAAATTATTGTTATTAAACGGTGAAAGAGTAGTCGAGCGCACAAAACCAATTATAAAACATTATGAATTGAAATACAACCATGATAACACGTTACAATTGCCGCTTTTATACGTATTGATTGATTCTAATAATGATACTACTTTTATAGGTTTAGATATCGACAAAAATAAAGCATCTGACGTCTATAAGTTACTTAAAAACACCTCAAATCAAGACACTTCAATAATATCTATGAATAGTAAATTTATTTATACCTATGGTAAAAAATACAATGAAGAAAGAGTAATTTTTGATAGCGATAATACAGTAGTTATTTTTAAAAGATCTAAAGATTTGAAAAACATCGTCCTTAAAGATAATATTAAGGCATGGGAATCAAGATTTATTAATGATTAAATTTATGACAATGTTAAAAAAAGTAATAGCTACATCCATATTATCATTTTTTTTAATTGCTTGCCTCACTCCAAATTCATACGAAAAAGGAAGCAGAACTTTAGGTTCAAGTATATTTGAAGAATATTTTATTGAAAAAGGCAGAACTCAGTACTTTATCAAACCATTAACGTTTGCGGATCAAGACAACAACAAAATTATTGTAGATTTTACATTTAGGACTACTCCTGTATTAACTTCAGTAATTGTTGCTTCTAATTTTTCAATAATATGTTCAGAAAACAATCTTGACTCAATGGTTGTTTTTTTGAATTCAAAAGAAAAAATCATCCTTGACTCGGTAGAACTTTTTTACAAGAAACCGTACAAAAAAAATAAGTATTTTCATCGTTATGGGTCAAAATTTTCCACCATTCAACCTTTCGTAGATATCTCAGAATTGGTAAACGGTAATTTTCAGATAAAATCTGGTAATAAAATTTATATTTTAATACCAACGAAGAAATCAAAGAAAAAACTAGCTCATCTGGTAAATATGGCAAAAGATGGTAATTTTAATTAATGGAGTTTAATTTTTTTTATTACATAATATTATTATGAAATTCTGTTTCTTGACCATAATATCACAATTTTAATCTAACTTACTTAACCGTGATATTTAATTTATATATAAAAATTAAATTAGAAATAACATAGTGTAACTTGCCAACTATCAAACTTTTTTTTATAAACTACATGAATAAAACATCTACAAGAGATATGCTATTTAGCTAATTCAATTAAAGAATGTTACTACTAAAATTAACCAAATAGATAGGATCAATCGTATTCAAAATATCACCCACCAACAAAAACCCTGCTCATTGAGCAGGGTTTTTGTGTCCGCATATATTCCTTACTGTTTAATAAATCTTTTTATGATTTGGCTACCATCACTTTGTAACTTAAGCATATAGGTTCCTTTTAAGAGTTTACTTATATCCAAAGTTTGGGTTAACGTGCCATTGGAATTTAAGCTTTCTTCAAGAACAACCTGACCTAAGGTATTTACTATTTGAAGTGTTGCTTCTCCTATAATACCATCGGCAATGATATGAAGGTTATCTTTAGCTGGATTAGGATAAAACTCTACTTTTAGTGCTGTTTCAGAACCAGAAGCTAGTAATGTGGCAGTTGGAGAGTACATAAACTTTCCATCAAAATCTACCTGACGTAGGCGATAGTATATTGTTTGCGTACTAGGTGCAGTAACATCTAAGTACTCATAGGTTAACTTACTATTGCTATTACCTGCTGCGTTAAGCGTGCTTATTTTATCCCAATTCTTACCATCTAAACTTCTTTCCACTTCAAAGTGACTAGCATTTAATTCCATTCCTGTAGCCCAGATAAGTTTTGCACTTGCATCTACTCTGTTTGCTCTTGTATATAGGAAGGTTACTGGCAACGTATTATTTTGAGGACCTAATACAAACGGGCTAAAATCTGTTTGACCAGTAATAGTAGCAGATCCTATACCTGATTTTACTCCAGGGGTACCTACTTGCGTAATCAATACATCGTCCCAACGGTTGTAAATACTACTCCAGTGCTGAGGAACTAGTGCATCTGTACCATTGCCCGGTAAAGTATTTTCTATACCTGCATAGCTAAAGGTAATATCGGCACCTGGAGCTGGTAAAGGATTAACTGATGTTGTAATATGCCACCAACGGTCAATAATTAGATTTGAAACGTCTTGACCATTTCTCATTAAATTAGTTCCTGTTGTATTTGGCGTATTATTGGCGCCAGTTCTGCGGGTACTCATACAAATGGTTGTATTTGCGTTTGTCCTCTTATTAAAGCTTATAGGTATGTAAGTTGCGTTATCTACCCCAAAAGGATAAACATATGTACCCGTATTACTTCCTGTGTTCCAGCATACTATACTAGGATTTGTTGCTAAGTTTGTTTCACTTCTAATGTAACCTGTACCTCTACTTATGGTAGTTAATGCACTATTATTTAAGGTTAAGGTTCTTGAATTCAGGTTTAATTCACCACGAGATAGATTTAATCCTGTTCTTATTACAACCGGACAATTCAGCTGAAAATTATTTACACTGTTTAGTAACAAATTTGGAATACTTGGGGTAGAAGATGAATTAATAGTTGCCAAACTAGTACTACCAGCCATTTCAATAATGCCATTATCACCAGCAATAGTTGCTCCATTTACAGTTAGGTTTCCTGCAACTGTTAGTGTTTGATTACCTGAAAAAGTAAGTGTAGTACCTTGACCCAAAACTAAATTTCTACAAGCTGCTCCAGAACCGTTTATTACAGGATTAAACCCAATATTGGTTGGTATTGTAACATTATCATTAATAGTAGGTACAGCATTCTTAGTCCAGTTAGTTGTTTCTAACCAATCGTTATTTGAAGTTTGAGGATTCCAAACATTGGTGTTAGTAGAAACCAACGTTTGAGTAAATGACAATCCTACATAACCTGGACCACCTGTATTATTAAAGCGAACTTCAAACCTGGAATTTGTATTCAAATAAACATTCAAAATCGAAGGTGTAGGACTAGATACACAACAACCTCGCGTATAAACAAGTCTATTATCTATGTAAATCCAGATGTTATCATCAATCCAAGTTAAATCTACTTGGTATAAACCTTCTGTAAAACCTGTACGTCTAATAGATAGACCATAAACTGCATTTGTAGGACAGCCAGTGTAAGCAGCACCACCAGTTGAATTTGCTTGAGATGGATGCCCACCTGTACCAAATCTTGAGCCTGTATTAAAGTTTAGGGCTGTATTGGTGAAAAAGCCATTATACTTTCCGAACTGATTAACACCACCTCCATCTAAATCAAAAGCATAAATATTCCATTGATTAGTTGGATAAAAGTTAGGGTCGCCTGGGGCTGGGGTAATTGTTATTGTAACAAATTCAGTATCGGTTTCACAACCATTAGAGCCAATAACTCTGTAGGTAGTTGTTTGTAATGGTAATGCAGTTACAGAAGCAGAAGTTGAATCAGATAGACCAGTAGAAGGGAACCATCTGAAACTTCTTCCGCCTCTGGCTGAAAGGGTTACACCAGTAGGTCTTGAACCACACCAAGATGTAATTGGCGCAGTAATTCTTACAATTGGCTTACCAACGTTTACCATAACAGTATCAGTAAAGGTACAACCTGAAATAGGCTCGGTTCCAGTTACTAAATATCTTGTAGATGTTGCTGGTGTAGCAATTACCGTTCCTCCTGTGGTTGTATTCAATCCAGTTGCAGGACTCCATGAATAATTATTTAAACCAGAAGCATTTAATTCAACCGATGCTCCTGTGCAAATAAATTGTTCTGGTGTAATGGTTGTGCTTGCTGATACTCTATTAAAGGTGGCAGCTAAATATGCTGAACCATTTCCTTCTGCTACAAAAATTTCTACAGTTGAAGTTGAACTTAAATAACCAGTCCAAACACTGCTATGGGCATCACAACATCCTAGGTGACGAAATACTTCAACACCATTTACATACATAATTACATCATCGTCGTGTGCTGGAATATCTACTGAATATCTACCACACGGAAATCCTCTTCTTTTATAAGCGAATGAAAACTGATCTACTCCAACTGAACATCCTTGAAAGGCAGAACCTGATGTTGTATTTGCAGAACCAGGTCCCGAACCTTCAGCCCAACGAGTTCTTGAATTGAAGTTTAAATTATTTTCAGTGTAAAAACCTAAGTAACCTGATACTGGATTAGATAAAACTCTACCATTGAAAGCATATACATTCCAACGATTATCTGGAAATACTGAAGGGTCACCAACTGGTTGTTGAACTGTAACTGTTACCTGCCTTGTTTGAGATGTACAAGCATCAAATCCTGTAACTGTATAGGTGGTTGTTACAGCAGGTCTTGCTATTACAACACTACTATCTGTTCTATTTAACCCTGTTGAAGGACTCCATTCGTAACGAATACCGCCTGTTGCCACTAATCTAGTTCCAGCACCATTGTTGCAATATGAAAAACCTGCTGAAGGCGTTAAACCAATATTTATTGTATTTGGCTGTGTTACATTTACTCTAATAGTATCAGTTGTTGAGCAACCAGCTGCATTGGTTCCCGTAACTGTATAACGCGTTGTAACTGTCGGTTTTGCTATTACTGTAGCACCAGTAGTGGTATTTAGTCCAGTTGAAGGCGACCACGTGTAAGTTAACCCAAACACAGTACTATTTGCTGTTACAGAAACACCTGTTTCTGCAGAAGCACAAATTGTTGGATTGTTAACTGAAAAGTTAATAACATCAGGTCTCAAAAAGCTCAATGCTAAATAGCCTGGCCCAACACCATTTTGATAGAACACTTCCATTCTATCGTTTGGACCTAGGAATCCTCTCCAAATATTAAAGCGACCAGCGCAACAACCAATAAAGCGATATATTTCATTTCCGTTTAGTCTTATTATTACGTTATCATCATGGTTAGGAATATCTATTTGGTAATACCCGCAAGGGAAACCTTCGCGTTTAAACCAAGTCATGTAGCAGGTATTGGTAATAGCGCAACCTTGATAAGCTTGGCCACCAGTTGAATTTACAGTTGATGGTGCACCGTTTTGATCATACCTAAGTCTTGTATCAAAATTCAGACTATCTGCAGTGTAAAAACCAGCATATGTAGCATTAGCTTCATTTTCGTTGGTGCAATTATTACTTGGCTGCCTATACACATAAGCTCTCCAATTATTAGCACCAAAAACAGCCGGATTGCCAGCTGTTGCTCCAATTTGTAAAATAGAAGTTGATACAGAACTTACTACTGGTGAAGTGCTCAATACACGCAGTCTATAGGCAGATCCTGTTGGCTGGTTTGCCGGAATAACTACATTATAAGTACCGGCACTTGTACGTGTACCAAGTAGAGTTGTAGTTGCAAAATCGCCATTTGCTTGACTAAGTTCAAGCCTGAATTGATTACCTCCTCCAAAAGAACCAGAGGTTGTAAATGCAATTGATAATGGTTGCCCAGAACAGAAACTTGTACTTGAAACAGTACCTACTGAGATAGATTGCGCAAGTAACCCTATTTGTGCCGTGGCAAACAGTAGTAAGGAGAGTATTATTTTTTTCATTGTTAGGTTTTGACAAGTAAGGAATGGTTGTCTTTGAACCTTCTACTTCAAATGACCTGCCTCAAAAAATCAGATTCAAAACCAGAAAAAACAGAAAAATCGGAATAGATACTCAGTAATGCACTAAAACGGAATTTACGAAAAAGTCTTACTCATAAAAAACAAGGCTCCTCATAAGAAAAGTTGCATAACGAGCCCAAATAAACTTCTCTCTTAAAATACGACCCCAATTCCTTACAAGCAAGATTTTGTGTAATAGAAATAACAGAAGTTAAGCAAAACACCTTTATTATAAGCAAATTACTTAATTTATTAATCCCAAATTAAATCGCAAGTTCGAAATGGGAAAATCAAAGAAAAATAAGAAAAATAAAAACACATTCACCTGTATATCAACTAATTAACGTCTATTTACTTGTTCATTAAACAATTCGTATTCACGATTTACTTGTTTCATTTTGGGACGATTTATTGCGACTTTTGCCCACCCAAGCCACTGTTGTTTCCAAGCATAGGCTAAGCCAAAACCAAGTAATAATACAAATACAAAAGCCTCAATAAGGGTGGTGTATCCCCATACTCCCCCACTCATTTCATTAAACTGCTTGTTACCCATTACTACTGCCCAAGGAAAAAGGAACACCAATTCCACATCGAACAAAACAAACAAAAGGGCAACCATATAAAATCGAATGTTAAAACCACCTAAAGCGGAACCAATAGGCTCCTCTCCACTTTCATAGGCCACTTGGGTAATTTCGGTAGGTTTGTTAGATCTGAGTAACTTCCAAACCGTAAGACTTATCAGACTAAAAAGAAGCCCACCTATAATAAATAACAGTGCGGTACTTAGCTGATTGAAGTGGTTTTCTGTTCTCATTGTAGTAATAGGGTTACAAGATAAGAAACTTATGGTTTTTGGATATTTTTTTATTCAAAAAACGCCTCCAGACACTCCCAACGAGGTTAATCTATTTTTCTATTGCTTTTTGAAATGTAAGAAACCCAAAATATTTCACAATATAACAGTGAATATTGCTCGTATGTATGGCCTATGGTTAATTCATTACACTGTGATTATTGCATTAAAAAACAGAAATCAAATTGCGTTACTACATTTATACACAAACCACGATGAAGCTATGATAACAAATTTATATACTAAGTCACTTGAAGGCACGGAAAACCGAAGATCGGTACCTGGAGTATTAGTAAGTGCTCAAAATTTATTATACGCAGTAAAATCTGAATTACCTACCAGATTGCTGCTTAAAGAAATAGCAATGCTAGATTCTTTAAAGCTTGCTAGGGATTTAAACCATGAGGACGATAGAAAGGCCTTTTGGATTAATATTTACAATGCCTTTTTTCAACTAGGTATAGAGCAGTATACCAGCCTAACCTTAAATAAGCTACGAGCAAAAAAGCTTTTTATAATTGCGGGAAATAAATTAAGCCTAGACCAAATTGAGAACGGGCTTTTAAAGCAAAGTAGCTTAAATGTTTTTGGGTTTTGGTTCAAGAATCCACTCCCAACAAGGTTTGAAGAAATGCTAAGGGTAAGAGCAGATTACAGGATCCATTTTGTAATAAACAAGGGCGGTTCTCAAGATCCGTCAATAAGATTTTATAGCGGAAAAAAGCTTGAAGAAGAACTAAATCTAGCTACTCAAGAATATTTGAAAAAATTTGTGGTGGTTGATAATGATCGTCAAGTTGTTATTATGCCTGATAAGTTTAACCTGTTTATGACCGATTTTGGATCGTCAGGACATATCAAAGAACTTCTAAAAATGCACAACATAATGAATGAAGAAACAAGCAATTATACTATAAGCTATCGTAAGGAAAGCTGTGTTTCGGTTCCTGGTAAATACTATGTTCCGCAGCCAGTATTTAGTTATGCTAAGTAATATCAAATAATTATTATATACAGAAAAGCCCTTGAAAATCAAGGGCTTTTCTGTATATAGGAGTTAAGAAAACTATTTAGTTTCTAACTCTATTTCTTCTTATCTGATTCACCTACAGGCTTAATGCTGATTGCATAACCACCACCTGAAGCCATTACTTGCGATAACTTACTCTTACTAGTAACGATCATCTTTTTGATGGTATAGCTCTGAGGGTTTTTATCGTAGCTAGCATCTTTACCATCGGCATAAATGATAGCTTCAAACTTTTGACCTGCAGGTAAGAAATCAAAGTTCACAATTGATGTTCTTACGTTTTCATCGGTAATGCCACCGATATACCATTCGTTTTTGCCTTTCGCCTTACGAGCTATAGTAATGAAATCGCCTGGCTCAGCTTCCAAAATTTTGGTTTCGTCCCAATCAACTGCAACATCCTTAATGAATTGGAAGGCATCTAAGTGTTTCTTGTAAGTTTCTGGCAAATCGGCAGCCATTTGTAACGGGCTATACATAGTTACGTATAATGCCAACTGATGAGCCAAGGTACTGTGAATAAACGAGTTATTACTTGGATTATATGCACTTACTCTGGTTTGGAAAATACCAGGGGTGTAATCCATAGGTCCACCAATTAAACGAGTGAATGGCAATATGGTAGTATGGTCGACTGTGTTGCCGCCAAAGGCTTCGTATTCTGTACCTCTGGCAGCTTCGTTACCAATTAGGTTAGGATAAGTACGAGCTAAACCCGTTGGTCTGATTGCCTCGTGAGCATTAACCATAATTTTGTAATCCGCTGCTTTTTCAATGGCGTACAAGTAATGGTTTACCATATACTGACCATAGTGATGCTCGCCTCTTGGCAAAATCGCCCCTACATAACCGCTCTTAACAGCATTGTAGCCGTGCTTTACCATAAACTTGTAGGCAGTATCTAGGTGACGCTCATAGTTACGAACAGAACCTGAGGTTTCGTGGTGCATAATGATTTTTACACCTTTAGAAGCTGCATATTTCTGTAAACCAACTACATCAAAATCAGGATACGGGGTTACGAAATCGAACACATAGTCCTTTTCTTTACCGAACCAGTCTTCCCAACCTTCGTTCCAGCCTTCTACAAGAACTGCATCAAAACCGTGTTCAGCTGCGAAATCGATGTATTCTTTTACGTGTGCTGTATTTGCAGCGTGGGTACCATTTGGAGGTAATTTCTTGTAATCTGTTTTGCCAAGCTGGATGTTATCAGTATTGGTATAGCTCCAAGTGCTTTTACCGGTGATCATTTCCCACCAAACACCAATGTATTTTACTGGCTTAATCCAAGATACATCTTTGAATTTAGTTGGTTCGTTCAGGTTATATACCAAACGAGAGGTAAGGATATCTGCTGCCTTGTCGCTTACGATAACTGTTCTCCAAGGACTTTGGGTTGGCGCTTGCATCATGCCTTTATCACCTTTAGCATCTGGTGTAAGTCTTGATTCTAGGATATAGTTTTTATCGTCAAGCTCTAAGTGCATACAGCTGTATTCAATTAGAGCAGCCTCGTGTAGGTTGATATACAAACCATCACGACTCTTCATCATCAAAGGAGTTTGTACCCCAGTTGGAGAGAAAGGGAATTGAGAAACATTAGGCGTAACTGCAGCCTTCATTTTACCACGAACTTCTGAAAGGTATGAAGTAGTGGTATGATATTCTTGTGTATCGTAATCGCCTGGTAACCACCAAGCTTTATGATCGCCAGCAAGGGCAAACTGAGTTCTTTCTTCCTTAATGATGAAGTAGTTCAGATTCTTTTGGCTTGGGAATTCATAACGGAAGCCTAAACCATCGTCAAAAACACGGAAACGAATACGGATATAACGTCCTTCTACAGCCTTTTGAGCGATAGTTACTAGTAATTCGTTATAGTTATTCTTGATTGTTTTTTCTTCACCCCAAACTGGTGCCCAGTTTTCATTAAAAGTATTGGTTTCAGACTTTACAATCTCAAAACCATTCATGAAAGAAGCTACATCCTTCGTTTCAATACCTAATTTACTGGTTCTGATTACCTCACGGTTTTTGTAGTTCAGTTTGTAGGTAGGGGTGCCATCTGAAGAAAGCGCAAAATTCAATACCAAATTTTTATTTGGCGAGGTAATTTGTTGGGCTTGAACAACGATGTTCCAAGCCAACAGCAACGCTGCTACAAGTAAAAACTTGGGCAAGGCTAACTGGTGTCTTTTCATAATTTTGTATTATTTGGTTAAGCAAACTTACTACCAAATTGGTAGCAATCCATTACCGAGGGCATTTTTTTGAAATGAAACAGACTTTTTACCTCCTTACAATAGCTCATAAAATAAGCTTTGCATGAAATGAAACTCTTTGAATGGCACATAAAAAAAGGTCTTATAACCTACATTATAAGACCTTAGACTTTAAAATTGAATTGCTCTAATAAGCTAAATACTTGGCTTTAAGTAACCTGTTTTCGTGGAATGTAACCCAAGGTAAATCCGTACTTTTGGCTTCGCCATTATATGGATACTTATTTGCACCGATTAAAACTTCTGTTTGCTCGGCATATTGTTGGGCTCTAACTTCAGCAGATTGAGCGCAGATTTCTGCTAGTTTTCCATTTGCTAGTAAGGCATAATAACCGCCTTGTTTTTCTAAATCTAGGAACATTTCCCAAGCAGCGGTTGCCAACCTGTGGGTAAGCTCATCTGAATACCAACTGCCATTTGCCATTTCAACAGTTGAGTTGGCGAACCCTTCTTGAATCAAGAGGTGACTTATATTTCTGGCAATACGTAAGCCAAATTGCATATCTGTAGTATTGTGAGGAAGCGCAGAAACCACCTCAGCACCAGCTGCTGCAGCAGCCATAATACTTGCTGTATTCCTTAAGATATTGCTATCAGCATCGTTAGGCGTGTAAATTCTTGCCGATGTAATCGTTTGAATTGGCACAACTGTAAGCTCTACTTCATTACAAGCCAATACTTTATTAACCAATAATTGTAAAGCTCTTAACTTGCCAATTTCAATCAGATATTTCTGGGTAACAGGCACTTGAATTTGTAACCACTTTGCCAAATTCTTCTTTGGGATACCGCACTGCTCTAATTCGCTCAATATATCTGAGATATGGGCTAGGGTTATCGCCAGTTCTTGAACCACGCTTGCACCTGCATCGTGATACATGGCAGAACTTACCACTAACGGTCTGAACTTATTATTGGTTGGGAATAGCTTTAACATGGTAGCGTATTCCTTCAATAATTGCGGGGTGGTTAGTTGCTCATTAATTGGCAAGAAGTTTAAACTTCCTTTAATAGAACCTAATCCTGGGTAATACTGATTGAGCGCATACACTATGGAGCCAGGTTCATTACCTACCACAAAATGAATGGCAGTCTCTTTTAAACTTATGCCATTGAAAAGCTTGCCTGGGTTTAGTTCCTCTGCATCAGCTATATAAAGTACAATAGCCTCTGCCCCACCCGCTACGGCTGCTTTAATATCGGCATTGGTTTGGGTTTCACTTTCAAACCAAATAGGTTCTGCATATTGCCAACCTGCCTTTTTATTGGCTGCTACAAATTCTGCAAAGTTTTGCAGGTAACCTATATCTGATACTGTTTCCTGATTTTGAAATGCAGGCATAAAGAAACCATCTACATCGGTAAAACCTTGGGTATCTGGTTCGGCTTTGCCTTTAAGGTCTTTAATGAATTGGGCTTTCCAATCTTCTGCCGTTTGGGGCTTAAAGCCATTAAAAAAATCAGGTGTAAGCATATTTATCTTTTTTCGGTTTGGTGAAGTGCGGCGTGCTCTTCAACCACTTTGGTGTAAAAATTCTGGTACAAAGGTAATATGTTGGTGATATCAAATTCCTTTGCGCGGTTTAATGCGCCTTCTTTAAAGCGGGCTAAATTGCCTTCTGCTAAAATGGTGAGTGCGTTTTTGCTCATATCGGCCACATCGCCAACATTGCTCATAAAACCGGTAACGCCATTAATTTGCAATTCTGGTAAACCTCCTGTGTTAGACGATATAATTGGTACTTCACAACTCATTGCTTCTAGTGCTGCCAAACCGAAGCTTTCTTTTTCGCTTGGCATCAGGAATAAATCAGCCACGCTCAATACTTCTTCTACTACGTCAATCTTACCAAGGAAGCGCACATCATGCTGCACATCTAAGTCCCTAGTTAATTGTTCAATCTTGGCACGTTCTGGTCCATCGCCTACTAGCAATAACTTAGCAGGGATATGATTCCTGATGTTAGCGAAGGTAAGCACCACATCTTCAATGCGTTTTACCTTGCGGAAGTTTGAAGTGTGCACAATCAGCTTTTCGCCGTGGGGACAAATTGCTGTTTTAAAGTGATTCTTGTTTTGCTTCTTGAACCGGCTTAGGTCAATGAAGTTAGGGATAACTTCAATATGCCTACTAATATCGAACTGAGAGTAGGTTTCTTGTCTGAGGTTATCAGATACTGCTGTTACCCCGTCCGATTGATTGATAGAGTAAGTAACTACAGGTTCATAGCTCGCGTTCTTACCTACTAGAGTAATATCTGTACCATGAAGGGTTGTTATTACAGGGATATTTATCCCCTTAGATGCCAAAATAGACCTAGCAAAAATAGCTGCCGATGCGTGCGGAATGGCGTAATGCACGTGCAGTAAATCCAAACCCTCGTTTTCTACTACCCCAACCATTTTACTTGCTAAAGCAAGTTCATAAGGCGGATACTGAAATAAGGCATAGTTAAACACATCAACCTCGTGGTAAAAAAGGTTTTCGTTCAAATAATCTAACCTTTGCGGCTGCGCTGAAGTAATAAAATGAACTTGGTATCCATTCTGCGCCAATGCTTTACCAAGCTCTGTTGCTACTACCCCGCTACCCCCATAGGTGGGATAACATACTATACCTATTTTCATTGTTTGGAGTCTATTTGTATTCTATGCCGAAAGGTAAACTTTTCTGCTTGATTACAGAAAAGCAACCTTCTATTAATTGAACTCCCAGCTAAATTTAATGTTATGGTAATAGCTAAAAAACTGAAAATGTTGCTCTTTGCGTAAGTTTAAAAATTTCAAATAATAACTACCCGGCAGGCATTTTACCAGAATGAGTACTAAAAAGAAAAGAGGCGTAAAAGAATGGTTAAAACTAATAGCTAAATCGCTGTTAGTTATCCTATTCATTGCCTTTTGGGTAGCTTGGACCTGGGGACGCTTTATAGATGCAACAGTTACCGATGGTTGGATAAAGCAGAATTTGGGAACCCGAAAGCTGAAGCCTACCGTGCACTACCTCATCTATAATAATAGGAAAGTACGATGGTTAGAACTTGGCGATACCACCAAACCTGTAACCATTCTCATACACGGTGCACCAAGCTCTATGGCGGGATGGCGAGGTTACTTGGCCGATACCTCTATTATTTCAAAGGTTTGTTTGGTAGCAATTGACCGCCCAGGTTACGGCAAAAGCGACTTTGGCAAACCTGAAACCAGTGTATTGGCCCAAGCGAAGGCAATTTTACCTATCATTAAGAAATACGCCAAGCGAGGCAAAGGTGTACGGATAGTAGGTAGTAGTTATGGCTGTACCATTGCTGTGCGATTAGCGATGCTTAAAAGTGAATACATTAAAGAATTGGTGCTGATATCAGGATCTACAAAACCTGAGGCGGAAAAAACCTTTTGGATATCGTACCCATTGGACTATCCCCTACTCAATTGGATAGTGCCGCCCTTATTAAATGTTGCCAGCAAAGAAAAACTGAGTCACCCCGAAGAACTGCGCAAAATGCTACCCTATTGGAAAGATATTACCTGTAAGGTTACAATTGTCCACGGCACAAAAGACGACCTTATCTATTATGAAAATGCCCTCTTTACCCAGCGAATGCTGAAGCACAATAAACAAGTAAGGCTCATTACTGTGAAAAATGCAGGTCACTACCTACCTTGGAGGCGGATAGGGATGGTAAGGAAGTTGATATTGGGAAGGAAAGTGGAGTAGGTTTAGATTATGACTACATCGGGGTTATAGTTATTAACAGCAACGGCTAACTTGTTTCTAGAATACGCTAATAACTATCTTGATTAGTGGTGATATTGGATTACTTTAAGAAGTTAAATACCATAATACTAAGAACGGAAGTAAAAGCAGCACGATGAAAATGACTTCTATAATTATTCTTTTTTGTGTATTTTTAAAAAATAATTTATTAATTACTAGAAAATAAATATCATAAATAAATAGAAAAATAAATACAATAAATTGAAAAAGTCCCAAAACGTCAGTAACTTCTGCCGTATAGCCTAAGTATATTAGCCATGACAAAATCAATACATTTATTATTAGAACTAGGTATAATCTATATTTCATAATTTTAAAACTATAAAAACCTACTTCCATAAAAAATAAATTAAATCAGAGTCTAAATGTTTTAATCGTATTTCTTTGTATTTAAGTTTATGAGTGAAAATAATTTTATAACAACCTTCATTGATTGATTTATTCCCCTTGTCCTCTTCTACATTCATAATATTCAAAGAGTCTGCATTTAATAATTCCCACCTAAAAGTGAATTGGTTTGATGATGGATTAATGTAAAGACCAGTATTGTTAGTGTTAAAAATCAACTTTGAGCATATATTGTAATTAATTGCGCGTCTATTATTAATTACCTTGCATAACCTCCATTCTCCAGATGTAAGCTCTGTTTGAATATCAGTAAAACTGGTTGTTCCTGTTTCCATAGTCATATACTTGGGATTTGAAGAAAAACCTAGTATTGAAATCAACAATATGTGTAAAATAATAATTTTCATGTTTATCTCTATTCAAAATGATTAGAACCTACTGGTTCCACGTCTTAGGAAATGAAAGTTTAGCCGCACATTTCCGAGACGTGGAACTGCCTGCCCCCACTGGTTCCACGTCTTAGGAAATGAAGGCGTAGCCGCGCATTATCGAGACGTGGAACTGCTAATCCTACGCCTGCGAATAATTCTGTGCTACCGCTGTTAATTACCATAGCCAAAGATATTAAAATTAGTGGTTGTTCCATGTCTCGGAAAAAATTACGCTTTGCTTATTTTATTCCTAAGACGTGGAACCAAAGTTATTTGAAAATTAGGTTTAGTAGATTTGGAGGTAAACTAAAATCAACTTCTAATTACTGATCAATATATTGTAATTTGTAGGTACAAACAACAGAGTTAGAATCCATATTAGATCTAATAAAAATAATCTCTTTACTATTCTCTTTCTTTACTACGCTATCTCCTTCAGAAATATTATATCTTTTAATATGCCATGAAACATGAAGGTAAACCTTCTCATTTTTAAACTCATTTATTTTTACAGTTAAAAGTGAGAATCCTCGATTAAAAGGTTCAATTTTAATTAATTTCCCACTAAAACCCTTTAATACAAGGGCATTAGATAACTCCTCGTTTTTATTACTATTTTGAATATCAAATATAATTAAGAAGCTAACTAAAATTATGAAGATGGAATAGAAAGTTATAATAAAAATTCTTTTAATCAATTTCATAGTTGCCCTATATAGGTTTTACTCTTTAGAAATTAAACCAAAACTAACATTTACAAGACGTAAAACCAGTTGTATGCTTTTTTTGTAATAAAGAAGTATCGTCAAAAAGGGACCTAAGTCCCTTTTACTAATTTGAATTCGCCCAATGTTTCGATTTTCGTCGCACCCTACGTACAAGACGGGTTGGGTTATCTTCAAATGCTTTTTGTACTACAAATATACGAACTATTATAATACTAATTATTTCAACTTACCTGAAATACAACCTAAACAAACCTCCTCCAACCCACAGTAATTTAGCTCCACCCTGCTTTTAGCTCTACTTTTTCCTAATCTTTTGCTAATATTGGCTTATCATAAATCAACTAGTTTTGCGTTACGGCAAAGGCAGGGTGTATTTCTCCTTCTTATTTTAATATGGCAACTTCAAAATCAGGTGTTAAGGTTCCAAAGTATGTGTATCTGTTGGTTCCTGTGGTATTGTTATTGGGTTATTTCCTGTTTTTTAACAATCCTGCTGTAACCGATGCTACCCTGAAAGCTACTGTTAAAAAGGGCGATTTTGTAATCTCTGTTACTGCCACTGGGGAGTTAAAGCCTGTGAATTCGGTAGCCATTAAAGGTCCTACCAATTTGAGGGACTATAATATCTATCAGGTTAAAATTCAAGACCTTATCCCTGAGGGTACCATTGTTAAGAAAGGCGATTTTGTAGCTGAACTAGATCGTTCTGAGGTTACTACCAAGCTAATGGAACGCCAAAACGACCTTGCCAAGTACGAGGCTCAAATTCTGCAAGCACGTCTGGATACTACCTTAACCTTGCGCCAAGCTCGTGATGAGATCAACAACTTGATTTACGAACTTAAAAATAAGGAGTTAATCCTGCAACAAAGTAAGTATGAACCACCTGCAACCATTAAGCAGGCGGAACTGGATTTGGAAAAAGGTCAGCGGGCATTAAAGCAAGCCCGTGAAAACTACTTAATCAAACGCCGACAAGCACGCGCCAAGATTGATGAGATTGCCACTTCTCTAACTTCTTCTCAAATCAAATTAAAGGGCATTATGGAATTAATGGGGATGCTCACCATTACCGCAACAGAACCGGGTATGGTAATTTATGAGCGTTCTTGGGGTGGTGAAAAGATTAAAACAGGCTCTCAAATTTCGGTATGGGACCCAACTGTGGCTACCCTGCCAGATTTAACCCGTATGCAATCTAAAACCTTTGTGAATGAGATTGATATTAGAAAATTAAAGGTGGGTCAGAAAGCGGAAATAGCGCTTGATGCCTTCTCTGAAAAGAAGTTAACGGGCAAAGTAACTAGTGTTTCTAACGTTGGGGAACAACGACCAAATTCCGAAGCCAAGGTATTTGAGGTATTGGTAGAAATAGACCAGAAAGATACAACCCTGCGTCCTGCGATGACCACCAGTAATAAGATCATTTCTGAGGTGCTTAAAAATGTAATGTATGTCCCTTTGGAGGCGGTATTCACCCAAGGCGATTCTATCAGATATGTATTTACTGGTTCTAAAGGCAATCCTACTCGTAAGGAAGTGCGTACAGGCGTAAGCAATGAAACCGATATTGTGATTACCGAAGGACTTTCCGCAGGTGATGAGGTACTATTAGAAACCATTGTAGAACCTGAAAAACTGCCTTTGATTTTATTACCTAAGGCTGCAGCGGTAAATCCTAAAAACCAAAAGGCAAGCCGCTAATATGAATTTTAACGCAAGTGTTTGGTTAAATGCGGCATCCATAGCTTTAGAAGCTATCGGGGCTAATAAGCTGAGGGCGGTGCTTACTGCGCTTGGAATTATTTTTGGGGTAGGTGCAGTGATTGCAATGCTCGCTATTGGTAATGGTGCCCAAAAAGAAATTCTAGAACAGCTAAAAACTACTGGGGTAAATAATATTGTAATCACTCCTATTCTGCCTGAGGCAGGTGAAACTGAAGACATCTCCGAAAAAGGGGAAAAGCAACAAAAGAAATTTTCTCCTGGATTAAGTTTAGACGATGCCAAAAACATTATTGCATCGGTTCCGAAAGTGCGTTTTGTTTCTCCTGAAATTCAGGAAGAAATAGTGGCAGTGGCAGCTGGTAAAATGCAAAAGGTAAAATTGGTGGGGATTGATACGTATTACCCTAAAATCAATAATAGGGCCCTTACCGCTGGTTCTCAGTTCAGTAATTTGCAGATTGAATACGGTAAATCGGTTTGTATTTTAAGTCCTGATTTGGCAACAAAGTTTTTCCCAGGTGTTAATCCTATTGGAAAGCCTATTAAAATAGGTAAGAACTGGCTCACCGTGACTGGTGTTTATGCCACCCTTGGCGGAAAGACCAGCAGCAGCATACAGGCGGTAATTCCTGAAGTGTATATCCCAATAAAAACAATGTTATTGCGATATGTAAACCGTTCATTGGTAAACGAACAAAAGATTAAGGAAAGCCAAAACAACAATGATAATGACGGTGGCGAAGCTCCTAAAAACAAGCCTGTTGTAAACTATCATCAGTTAGATAAATTGATTGTTCAAATTGCAGAAGGCGAAAACCTAGAAAGTGCAGCCCAATTAATCAATAGGATTTTGCAGCGCAGGCATAACCAAGTCCCTGATTACGAGGTGAGTGTCCCTGAATTATTGTTAAAGCAACAACAACGCACCAAGAATATTTTTACCATTGTTTTAGGTGCTATTGCGGGTATATCGTTAGCGGTGGGGGGTATTGGTATTATGAATATTATGCTCGCCTCGGTATTAGAACGCATTAAGGAAATCGGCTTACGTAAATCGCTTGGGGCTACCAATGCTGATATTGTATTGCAGTTTCTATTTGAAAGTGTATTGATTTCATTAGTAGGTGGTGTGCTTGGCGTTATCCTTGGGGTGGGGCTTGCCTACACTATTAGTAAGGTGGCAGAAATTCCGATTATCCTCACGGCAGGACCTATTGTATTATCGTTTGGGGTGGCTGCAGGAACAGGTCTACTGTTCGGCATAGCCCCTGCCAGAAAAGCTGCCCACCAAGACCCTATTACTTCTTTGCGTTATGAATAAGTTACTTGTTTTGTGCTGCCTTTGCCTAAGCACCTTTGCCCAAGCGCAAGAATATAATTTAGAAAGCATTATCACCTTGGCAACTAGCCAAAGTCCACGTGCATTACAGGCTAAAACTGCCTTAAATGCTCGCTATTGGGCATATAGAAACTACCAAAGTAACTACCTGCCACAGTTGGCATTGAGTTCAGTAGCAGGGAATTACTTCCGTTCTATTGATAATATCACCCAGCCAGATGGTTCGTTCTCTTTCCGTCCACGGGAGGTGGCGAATAGTAGTGTGTTCCTATCTCTATCGCAGGCAGTGGCTCCTACGGGAGGTACCCTTTCCCTTTCCAGTGGATTGAATAGGATTGATAACTTCACGGTGAACTCTACCCAATTTACGGCTATTCCTGCTTCCATTGGGTTCGACCAACCCCTGCTGGCATTCAATTCCTTACGATGGGAGCGACGGATACAACCTTTACTTTATGAAGAAGCCAAACGCCGCTACAATGAAGAAATGGAGCAAGTGGTTTTACGTGCTATCAACTTATATTACAATGTATTAGAATCGCAGATTAACCAAAGTATTGCCGATGTAAACGTTGCCAATAACGATACCCTTTTCAAAATTGCCCAAGGACGTTATAACCTTGGCAAGATTGCAGAAAACGAACTCCTACAAATGGAATTGGCGTATATGCGTGCCAAGGCATCGCAAAACCAAAGCGAGGCGGAAATGCAACGAGCCACGCTGGAACTACGTCTGCACCTTGGTTATTCTGATAACCAACCTATGAAATTGGCTGTACCTGAAGGGGTATTTCCTGAATCTATATCAGAAGTAGAAGCCATTGAGCAAGCCCAAAAGAACCGCAGTTTAGTGATAGGCCTAGATCGCAGGTTGATAGAAGCCAAGCGAGGAGTAGCCCAAGCCAAAGGCGAAACAGGCTTGCGAGGAAACCTACAAGCCAACCTCGGTTTGAACCAAACTTCCGAAAGTTTGAATAGTGCGTTTAATAATCCGCTAGCGCAGCAGCAAATACAGTTTTCATTAACAACCCCTATCATTGATTGGGGACGTACCAAGAGCAGGAGACGTACCGCCGAGGCTAACCTTGACCTTGAAAAGAGTATTATAAACCAAGAAACGCAATCTTTTGCCCAGCAAATCAGTTTGGCGGTGAATAATTTTAACCTGAGTAAGAGTCAGCTAGAAATAGGCAGAAAAGGCAATGAGATAGCCGCCAAACGCTACGAGATTACCAAGCAACGCTACCTGATAGGCAAAATTGGCATTACCGACTTGAACATAGCCCAGCAAGAACGTGATGCTGCCAAGCGAGACTTCATTGCCAGCCTAAGGAATTACTATACCTCGTATTATAATTTACGTTCCTTGACCTTGTACAACTTTGTGACTAAGGCTGCGATTAGTTATGAGGCGGGGTTGTAATGGGGGGATGAGA
>JAIYDB010000034.1 GCA_027487695.1 Cytophagaceae bacterium
AATGTAGCACTAGCCTTCATAAAGCCTGGAAGGTTCACAATAGCATCTAAAGGAGAAAGCTTACCACTTCCTTTACCTTCTAACTTCATAGAGTAAAGGTCATAAAAAGTTTCGCCGTCGCCTTTGTAGGTATTCTTATTATCTCTGTTAGAGGTAAAATAAAGGTCTTTTTGGAAAATTACTGGGCTAAACTCAGCACTTGCGGTGTTTAGGTTGCCGTAATTAATTACTTCCCAATCGGTCTTTTCAGCCAACATTGCAGCAATTTTAGGAGCGTTAGCAGCCTCAAATTCTGCTCTGGTTTTTAATTCTTGGTTTTGAGATACTGAAGCAGCTCTGCTGAAAATAGCACCAGCTTCTTCATACTTGCCAACTGCCTTTAATGCTTGTCCGAAACCGAATAATACGGTATCGGTAGCATTTTCTTTGGCAATAGCTTCTCTATAAAAAGGTTCGGCTTGTGCTAGTTTGTTTTGCTTACGATAGGCCTCGCCTATTTTAGCATTGATATAAGAAGCATCTCCCCCCTTTGCAAGGGCTTGCTGATACAATTTAATAGCTTCCTGATATTCGCCTTTAATAACAGCAGTGTTATCTGCCTTATTAATTAACGACGATGTGCTGTTGCAAGCAGTAGTAGCGATGGCAGCGGCAGCTATACAGATCCCAAGTAGGTATTTCATAGGTGTTTTAGCGGAAAAGGAGCCGAACAACTTTTAATTGATGAAGGATATAAGTACGGCAATGTAAGAAAAAGTTAGATTAATACCAATATTTTTAGGAAGTGGCAATTGTATTGGTAGTAGTTAAATATCGTTTTGCCCAACTTTCGCCAACTTTAATAAGCCATTGCGCTCTTATTTCCCCAAGCTGAGTGGCTTGTTTGTTAATGAGTTCGGTTTCGGCATTAATTTGTTGGTTTTCAGCTGCTTCTTTTAGTTTGGTAAATGGGAAAAACTGATAATGACTTTCGTTTTTAAGGGCTACTAAGTCGTTATTTTGAAGCACCAAGTTGGTTTGTGTTTCAATTTCAGCAATTGCGCGCATTAATTTATCTATGCTGCAACCTGTAGTACCATCGTTGGCGGCAATGAGAATGAAGTGGTGTTCTCTTACCTCAAAGCCTGCTTGTAATGGCTTGCCATGAGCTTCCCAAGTGTTGATAAATGCCTTTAAGATAGTATGAATTTGATTTTCATCTGAAGGACTGATAGGAGTAGGGCTTTGGAATATCCAAAGTTTGCTGCTATCGGGTAAGGTTTGTATGGGAACTAGCATTATTTCTGAAGGTAAATTGTTGAATGATGGGGAAATCTACTGGTTTACCTTTTTGGTTCGGGTAAGTACTATATATAGTGTAATTAAACCTGCTATTACTAATGGTATGCTAAGCAGCTGACCCATATTATAAGTCATTTCTTTTTCAAACTCAACCTGTGGTTCTTTGGTAAATTCATACAAGAATCTTAATCCAAAGTTTATGATTACAAACAGACTAAAGAGTAAACCTTCAGGGGTTTTGTCTTTATACCGGAACCATAGAAAGCCTAGTAAAAGGAAAGTAAGGAAAGTGCTTATGCTTTCATATAATTGCGAGGGGTACCGAGGGATACCATAAATATTAAAGCTTGCTTCTATGTTGCCATCGGCGTTAGGTACTTCACTTATAACAGGTTTTAGCTGATCTTGCAATAACCTGAAATGCGGAGTAGATTCGGGGTTATTAACTATTTGTTCAGCAAGCTCACTTTTTACCTTTTGCTGAATGGCATTATCTGAAAGAGCCCCCTTTTCTACTTCAAAGTGTACGGTAAGCCCTGCCAAAGTTTTGTTATCGATTACTGTATCTGAATTATTTCGGGTTATATGAAAGTTTAATATCTTCTTATTATCGTCGTTTTTATTGATTACATCGTAAGCACTACGGGCGAAAACAAAGCCAGAATCGGTATCTGTTGGCTTTCCAATGATTTCGCTGTTCATCAGGTTGCCCATTCTTATAAGGGCTCCGCCTAATGCTACTGTTATTACAACCCTATCAATAACCCATAAAAAGCTTTGTCCTTGTCGCTTGCGGCTATACAGCCATATACCAAATATGATAGCAAAGGCAGCACCATGGGACGCTAATCCGCCTTCATGAATATAGAGTATTTTAATAGGGTTAGCGAAATACATTTCCCTATCGTAAAAGAGCACGTGACCTAATCTGGCGCCTATTACTGTGCTTACAAGAGCATATATGGTAAGCATTTCAACATCCTTAGCTGGTTTACCTTCGGCTTTCCATATATAATCTATGATGGATTGACCAAATAAAAAGCCAGAGGCAAAAAGTATCCCGTACCACCTAAAATCGAAGCTTAGGTCTAACCCAAAACTATCGAGTACTTCTGGGTTTACAGTCCAAAGTATATAAGCAAGTTGCATTCCCAAAAATAAGGCTTAACTATCAATTTATTGGCAAAGGTTTAAATATCTTACTCAATACCCTAGGCTTAATATTAATTTTTTGAGCTTGTAAACAGTCAGAAAAGTTGGTTTTGTTTAGATTGTTTATTTTAAGGTTAAACAAAGAAATCGGTATTTTAATTGGTATTTGTGGGTAATTACAAATAAAGTATCGTCTAAAAATGCATATTGCCTTATAGTATTTTGTTTGTTTTGGGTATATATTGGTAAATAACTATATTTATGGCAAAATAGTATAGTTATGATTCAATCAACTGATCCGCAATGCCCAAAGTGCCAGTCGTACCGAGTAGTAAAGAGCGGTATAGTATCTGATAGGCAGCGTTTTAAATGTAAAAGTTGTACCTATTATTTCACTGTCGATAAGATTGGTAAGCAGATAGATAGCTACTATGTAACCAAGGCTTTACAG
>JAIYDB010000042.1 GCA_027487695.1 Cytophagaceae bacterium
AATAACCAAATACCAGTTTTCGGTAGTAGCAGAGCCAGATGTAGCTATAACCCGAAATTTATGGGCATCAATGCTTATAACTATGGGGTAGATGGGGTTTCGTTAATTGGGACTTTATCATTTGCACGGATTCACTGTGAAAACTCGCCGAACATACCTGTAATTATTAACTTAGATTATTGGTTTTGGAAAACCGTTGGCGATGTAAGTACCTATGTTCCTTTTGCTGGTAATAAACACATAGCTTACACACTTGATAGTGGAAAATTAAATTCATGGCAGTACCGCATTTATGGTATAAGGTACTTTGATATTTATTCAGAGTATTTCAGACATTCATTTAAAGCACTATTTCCTAGTTCAGATAGCCTATACAATGGTTATGATTACGAAATGGGAAAGCCTGTTCCTACGCTTGCAGCACTTAATTCTTCAATCGAATTAAGAAAAGAGAATCCGTTTGAGTTTAAACCAGAGCCTTCTCAAGTACAACTTTTGGAAAAGCTAATGAAAGATTTCCCTCAAACAACTTTCTTCTTCATAAAGGCACCCTACCATCATTCATTCCTTGAGGATGCAAAAAGTATGGAAGGCTATTCAAATTATATCGATCAAATTAAAACGCATAAAAATGCTATCGTTATTGACGATGTAAATGACATGGCATATTCAGATTCTTGCTTTTCGAACAACATACACGTAAATCGAAAAGGAGCAAAGCAGTTTGGACTTTGGTTAAATGAAAGATTGAAGACTTTTCCTCAACTGAAAGACTACCAAACTCAATAGTTTAAGATTTAAAAAGATTGTTAACAAAGAAAGGCTGCGCTTTGCGCAGCCTTTCTTCATGATTAACCTTAAGGCAGGAAATCCTTACTCCTGATAAAGAATCACCGCGCTATAAGCATCAACCTTTACAGTAACTTTAACCACTCCTTGGGCACCTATAGCAGCTTTCCATTCACCACCTCCTGGAATATTAACCGTTGTTGGTTTGGCTGTCCCATTAAAGGCAACCACTATTTTCTTCCAAGTATCGCCAGCTCCTTCGCCATTTATGGTGTAAACGATGTTCCCTTCTGAATCCTTTTCAAAGGTAATTAAGCGTGCAATATCAGTACCTGAAGTTAACCTAAATGCTGGATGTGCCTTTCTTATTTTAATAAGGTCTTTTGTATATTTAAACACATCGGCATTCTTGGTCTTTAAAGTCCAATCAATGGCGTTAATCGCGTCTGGCTTGTTATATGAGTTTTCAACCCCTTTCTTATCGCGCAAAAACTCAGTTCCAGCGTGTAAAAATGGAATACCCTGACTAGTAAGCACAATGGCTAACGCCAATTGGTGCATCTTTTTCTTTTCTGCTTCATTTGTAGTTCCTGCCGAAAGCTTCAATTTATCCCATAAAGTATGGTTATCGTGACATTCTGCATAAGTAATTACTTCTGAAGGATTTGAGGCATAAGGAACCCTAGAATAGTTCACTTTAGCCATATCAACCTGCGGGTGGGGACAAGAAGCAACAATTCCAAACTTTACTGATTCATTATTTGCAGCCTTGCCAGATACAAAACCATTGTCTTTCTCATTGAAAACACTGCCTTTGATACCATCTCTAACATCGTCTGAAAAAACAGCGATGCCATTAAGCATACCCACATTTTTCTTCACTGCACGCTTTTCTTCTGGCATTGGCGATGAACCACCTGCCCAACCTTCACCATAAAGCAGGATATCTGGTTTGATAGATTTTAGTGCCTTTGAAATCTCGTTCATGGTTTCAATATCGTGAATGCCCATTAGGTCAAAACGGAAACCATCTATATGATACTCCAATACCCAATGCTTTAAGCTTTCAATCATAAACTTGCGCATCATAGGCATTTCACTGGCAACCTCATTTCCGCAGGCAGAAGCATCTGAGAATGATCCATCAGCCTTATGTCTATAATAATATCCAGGTACTAACTGATTAAAGTTTGAAGCCTCGGTTACACCAGTATGGTTATAAACCACGTCCATTACCACCCTTAAGCCGTTTTTGTGCATAGCAAAAACCATATCTTTCATTTCCTTAATGCGTACCATACCGTTATCGGCTTTGGTGGCATAAGAGCCTTCAAGGGCATTATAATTCAAAGGATCATAACCCCAATTGTATTGAGGCTTTTCTGGCTTACTTTCGTCAACTGAATTGTAATCGAAAAACGGTAATAAGTGAATATGGGTAACCCCAAGTTCTTTAAGGTGCGCCAATCCTGTATTTGCTCCAGATGGTGATTTTGTTTTGGTTTCTGCAAGTCCAATGAATTTGCCTTTATTCTTAATTCCACTACTTGGGTGAATAGAAGCATCACGCACGTGTAATTCATAAATGATCGCATCTGTAGGTTTATTGCTTCCAAAGGCAGGACTTTTATCATTATCCCAGCCTTCAGGACTAAGCGCATTCATATCAATAACTTGTGCACGCTTGCCATTTACACCTACAGCCATTGCATACGGGTCAGGCACTTCTTTACGCCATTCTCCATAAACTTTCACTTTGAAAGTATAGTATTTCCCCAGCAAATCAGATTTTACTACTGCCTGCCAAGAGCCTTTTTCGCCCTTTTCCATTTTCACAGTTTTTAGGGCTGGTTGACCTTCACCTTTTGCATAGATAAGTAGCTGAGCTTCTTCTGCAATAGGGCTCCAAATTTTAAATACCGATTCTTCCTTAGAGTAATTAAGCCCTAAATCTGTACCCGTGTACACAGGATAGTTAGAATAATCGTCTTGTGCGTACATAGTTCCTCCTAATAAGGCAAAGGCAATAAAGAGTAATAGTTTTTTCATTAATCTGGCGAAAGTTATTTGGTTAAATAAAAGTATAAGGTGAAAGGTTATTTAAGAGAAACCCACATTCCTACCATTGAAATGGCACTGATGGTGGTCCAAACAAGGTCTGGCTTTTTAAAGTTTTTGTAAGCTATATAGGTTATCAAAAGTACAAATCCAATTTGAGAGGGTGTGTATTTCAAGCCTACAACAAAAAGCCAAACTAAGTAAGCAATAGCAGCTAAAAGGGTAACTAAGTTTAAGTATTTCAGAATGTTATGGGTGTTATTCAATTTAAATGAGAGTTTAAATAAAAGTGCGCTAGGCGCACTTTTATCAGTTAGGTCTGTGGATAAATGCAATTACCAAATTATGGTTATCGCCATCGGTATCGGTTAGAGTAAGGCTAATCTGAGGGTTATCCTTATTCAAATCTAAGCTAGAGCTTGAAATCCTGAAGCCTGGAATTTTCTCTTCAATAGATGGTTTAAGTGAATTAACTGCCTCACTTACAATAATTTCTAATTCAGAAGGATTGAAGGTTGTAAACTTCATATTTGTGTTTGGTTTAAAGCGTTCTACTTGTTTGTGTATTCTACTTCCGTTACTAAATCAACCGCATTAAACCTTAGTTTCATAATCAAGGGCTGTTTCTTAACCATTGATGTATCTGAACCATTCACGTTATTTTTGCAGTGGATGCCGCCTTCTAGGTAATACCAATAAAAGTTTTGGCTTCTCGCTCTTAAATCTGCTCTATCTGGTTTACCAAACAAGGAAACAATTTCCATTTCATCTAACCCTTTTAGCTTTTGCTCATTTGCCTTAATAATAGCGAGTTGGCTAATTCTAGTTCCTGAGCAACCTTTATAATCGGCCTTCCAGGCGTCCGAGTCGAAACCTGAAATAATTGGGTCATTACTACAACCAAAGAAGGAAATAGTAAGTATGGAATAGAAAAACAAAAATTTCGTCCGTAATTGCTGCATAAAATGAAACCAAAGTAGTTTGGTTTAAACTTAGGTAAAATATACACTTAATTAACGAACAAAGGTATTGGAAAGGTTTACAGGTTTACTGGGTATTTGCGTAATTTTATTACTCGCCTTCTTAATGAGTAACAACAGAAAGGCAATCAATTACCGATTAGTCGCCTCTGGCTTAGCCATTCAAACCATATTGGCTGTTTTTATTCTAAAGGTAGAAGCAGGAAAAATTATTTTTGCTTGGCTTGGGGAAAAGGTAACTAAGCTGTTAAGTTTTTCAGAAAAGGGGGCAGAGTTTGTTTTTGGAGCCTTGGTTTCTAAGCCTATGATGGAAGAGGCTTTTGGTGCTGGGAACGATTTTATCTTCTTTTTCAAGATAGTACCCACAATCATTTTCGTTGCGGTATTGGTAAGTGTGGCCTATCAATTAGGTATCATGCAAATAATTGTTTCATTAGTTGCAAGGCTTGTGCATAAGGTTATGGGTGTAAGCGGAAGCGAAGCCCTTAGTAATGTTGCTAGTATATTCGTAGGACAGGTAGAAGCCCAAATCATGATTAAACCCTACCTGCCTGGTATGACCATGAGTGAACTCTTAGCCAGTATGGCAGGCTCTATGGCCTGTATTGCGGGAGGAGTAATGGCAGTATATATATCATTAGGGGTTCAAGCAGAATACCTGATTGCTGCTTCATTAATGGCTGCCCCAGGAGCCTTGGTTATTGCTAAAATTATGTACCCAGAAACAGAGGTTAGTGAGACCAAAGGTGTGGTTAAAATTGAAGTTAAAAAGCTACACGCCAATTTAGTAGATGCTATCTCTCACGGTGCTACTGATGGTTTAAAGGTGGCATTTAACGTTATAGCTATGCTTATTGGGTTCATTGCTATTATTGCGATGGTCGATTATTTCTTACAGAAAATAGGAATGGGTTTATTAAGTGCAGGTTTAACTGAATCAATTATTGGGTTCGATCTTTCTAAATTAAGCTTAAAGTTAATTTTAGGTACTTTCTTTAGTGCCTTTGCATTTGTAATGGGAGTACCTGTTCAGGACCTTACCCAAGCAGGTTCATTAATGGGTACCAAAATGGTAGTGAATGAATTTGTTGCCTATTTAGATCTTAGTGCAATCAAAACAACTTTACAACCTAAAACGGTGCTTATCACATCTTTTGCGCTTTGCGGCTTTGCTAACTTTAGTTCCGTAGCTATACAAATTGGTGGTATTGGTGAACTTGCCCCTACAAGAAGAAAAGACCTAGCCAAGCTTGGTTTTAAGGCGTTGATTGCAGGAACGCTGGCATCTTACCTTTCGGCTACTATTGCAGGTATTCTGCTATAAGATGGGCGCAACAATAATTCCCGATACTTATATACCTCCCTTTTACCTTGCCAACGGACACTTTCAAACCATAGTGCCTCACTTGGTATTATGTAAAAGGATAACATACAGAAGACAAAGAATTACCCTAGCCGACTCTGACTTTATAGACCTAGACTGGCTAGATGGAGGAGATAACTTATTAGTCCTTTGTCACGGTTTAGAAGGCGACTCCCAAAGTGCATACATGACTGAAATGGCTACCCAAGCGCATAGCAAAGGTTTTACTGTATTGGCTTGGAATTATAGAGGTTGCAGTGATACTGATAACCTTTCTGAAAGAATGTACCACAGTGGTGCCACCTCAGACTTAGAAGAGGTACTATTGGCCATAAAAGATTTAAGCCCTTGGCAAGGCATATACCTCGTTGGCTTTTCATTAGGTGGTAATATGCTCATGAAGTTTATGGGCGAATTAGAAACAGGAAAAAGAAGCCCACAACTAAAGCTTTCATCTATCAAAGGCGTAGCAGCATTATCCGCAGCTTTTGATGTAATGGGAACGTCTGAAGTATTAGCCAGACCAGAGAACTTTATCTATCAAAACAGATTTCTTATTACCTTAAAGCAAAAACTAAGGAGAAAACGAAAAAACAACCTACTCACACTTCCGCTTAAAACCATCAATCAAATTAGTTCTATTTGGGAGTTTGATGAACTTTATACAGCACCAACAAACGGATTTGGTAGTGCTGCTGAATACTACCAAAATGCCAGCGCCCTACCCTACTTGCCTTTGTTAACAGTACCTTGCTTAATAGTTTCTGCCTATAACGATCCTATTCTTTCAGAAGCTTGTTTTCCTAGCAATGAAAGCTTACCAGCTAATGTGAGTGTTTGCTATACTGCAGAAGGTGGGCACGTAAGTTATTGGGATAGAAACAGAAAATTTTGGGCATTACATCAAATTTTAGGTTTCTTTTTACAGCAAATTGAACCATTAGAATAGATTTATAGCTATCTTTGCCGACTAATTTGCATACATTACTGTGAAGCAAGAAAATTATAATATTGAAATTCAAGGACTTAAGTTAGGCACATACCAATATGTGTACAACCTAGGAAATAGCTTTTTCAATAGGTTTCCTAATTCATTAATTCAGAATGCGGATTTGAATGTTGATATAACCTTAGAAAAGCGTGCTCATGTAATTGAATTGAACCTGAATTTTACAGGAACCGTTGAATTAGAGTGCGATAGATCGTTAGAGTTATTTCAAGAACCATTACAGTTACAGCAAAAACTACTCTACAAGTTTGGCGATGAGCCGGGAGAAGTAGATGAACAACTAACCATACTTGCTTGGAACGACCAGTATATTGAGTTAAGCCAAGCCATTTATGACTTCGTTATTCTTTCTTTACCTATGAAAAAGTTGCACCCTAAATTTAGGGATGAAAACTTTTCAGACGATAATGAAGGTGAAGGATTGTTAGTTTATACTACCTTAACTGAGGAAGAAGCTGAGGTTGAAAGACTAGAATCTGAAAACCAAGTAGATAGCCGATGGGCTACTTTACTTAAATTAAAAGAAAATAATAGTGCTAAATAGGCACCTTATCAATACCAACAATAATTACTATACCATACAATGGCACATCCTAAACATAAAATTAGCAAAACCCGTCGCGATAAAAGAAGAACTCACTATAAGTCTTCTCCAGTAACCCTTACAGTTTGCCCAAGAACTAGCGAAGTGCACATGCGCCACCGTGCTTATGTTGTAGATGGTAACCTAGTTTACAAAGGCGATATTATCGTAGAAAACTACGCTTAATTCTAGTAATTAAGCGTATCTCAATTTTTAGCCCACCACCAAAAATTTTACGCTTGTAAATGGTTATTGCATTAGACGCAATGGGGGGCGATTTCGCCCCTGCTTCTGCTATCAATGGTGCTATTTTAGCATCTGAAAAACTGGCTACAAAAAATGTAACCATTTTGTTGGTGGGTGATACCGCCGTTATTGAAAATCACTTAGCTGAAAGCGGTCAAGCACTGCCTGCTAACATTCAAATTGTTCACGCAAGTGAAGTGATTGAAATGGGCGAACACCCCGCAAAAGCCTTACAACAAAAACAAAACAGCAGTATAGCCGTTGGTTTTGGTTTGCTTGTAAAAGGTAAGGCACAAGCTTTTTGTAGTGCTGGTAATACCGGAGCTATGCTTGTTGGCGCTATGTTTAGCGTGAAACCTTTACCAGGTTTAATTAGACCTGCTATTGTTGGTTTCGTTCCGCGCCCAAGTGGTAAAACAGGTGTGATTCTAGATGTAGGTGCCAATGCCGATGTTAAACCGGAGGTACTTGCACAGTTTGGTGAAATGGGATCGCTATATGCCCAATACGTACTAAACATTGAAAATCCTATAGTTGGATTAATGAACATTGGTGAAGAAGAAGGCAAAGGCAATGCCCTTGTGCAAGCTGCTTACCAATTGCTCAAAACCAATGAAAAAATTACCTTCCATGGAAATATGGAAGGAAGAGATTTATTTACCGATTTGGTTGATGTGGTAGTTTGTGATGGTTTCACAGGTAACATTATCTTGAAGCTATCAGAGTCTATTCACGATATTATGCAAGAGCATAAAATTGCAACCGACGATTTTTTTGATCAGCTCAATTATGAATTACATGGAGGTAGCCCAATTATTGGGGTTAACGGAAATGTAATTATTGGTCATGGCCTTTCATCGCCGTTGGCGATAGCTAATATGGTGAAGCAATGCGAAAGAATGATTGCTAGCGATATTAACACCAAACTCAAAAATGCTTTATTAGAAACTTCTCTCGAAAAAAAGGATGAGTAAAATAACCGCAGCTATTGCCGGCGTTGGCGGATGGGTACCTGAAGACGTACTCACCAACCACGACCTTGAGAAAATGGTTGAAACCAACAACGAGTGGATTGTAACACGCACAGGCATTAGCGAAAGGCGCATTCTTAAAGTTGAAGGAGCTGGTACATCTTATATTGCAATTAAGGCAATCCAAGATTTGCTATCAAAAACTAAAACCAATGTTTTAGATATTGAGCTAATCATTTGCTGCACAACTACCCCAGATTTCGTTTTCCCAGCAACTGCAAACTTAATTGCTGCTGAGCTAGGTTGTACCAACGCATGGGGATACGATTTGCAAGCTGCTTGTAGTGGTTTCTTATACGGACTTTCTACTGGATCACAGTTTATTGAAACAGGCAAATACAAAAAAGTTCTTGTTGTAGGTGCCGATAAAATGAGTAGCATTATTAACTACCAAGACCGTGCAACGTGCATAATCTTTGGCGATGGTGGTGGTGTTGCACTTCTTGAGCCGAACCATGAAGGTTTAGGTATTCAAGATTTTCAACTACACTCAGATGGTAACGGTGCACCATACTTGCATATGAAAGCAGGAGGTTCAAGAAAGCCAGCCTCGCATGAGTCAATTGATGCCCGAGAGCACGCGGTTTTCCAAGAAGGTGCAACGGTATTCAAATTTGCCGTTACCAATATGAGTGATGTTACTACCAAATTGATGGAAAGAAACGGACTCACTTCAGAAGACTTATCGTGGTTTGTTCCTCACCAAGCTAATCGCAGAATTATAGAGGCTGTAGCTAATCGTTTAAATGTGCCTATTGAAAAGGTAATCATCAACATTCAAAAATACGGAAATACCACCAACGGAACCCTTCCACTATGTCTTTGGGAATTTGAAAAACAATTCAAAAAAGGCGATAAGGTTGTACTATCAGCTTTTGGAGGCGGTTTTACTTGGGGTGCTTTATATATGAAATGGGCTTACTAAGTCCGTTTTAATCCTTGAAATACTTTTGTCTTCAATAAAATCTTGCCTAAAACAAAAATATTGAAGGCTTTATTCTAACTTTCCGCCAAATACTAAACACCAATGGCAACAACAGCTGATTTCAGAAACGGCCTCTGCATTGAATTCAATAATGACCTTTACACCATTGTTGAATTTCAGCACGTTAAACCCGGAAAAGGCGGTGCATTTGTGCGCTCCAAACTAAAAAGCCTCACCAAAGGAAAAGTGATTGAGAACACTTTTAATGCAGGTGAAAAAATTGAAACTGCACGTATTGAAAAGCGTCCGTTCCAATTCCTTTATAAGGACGAAACTGGCTACAACTTTATGGATAACAATACCTTTGAGCAAGTAACGCTTGAAGAAAACATTGTTGAAGGTGCTCGTTTTATGAAAGAAGGTCAGTTGGTAGATATTTTTTATCATGCCGAAACTGAAAGAGCTTTAAGTACAGAATTACCTGCATTTGTTGAACTACTTATCACTTACACGGAACCAGGTGTAAAAGGTAATACTGCAACCAATGCCACGAAAAAGGCAACATTAGAAACAGGAGCAGAAATTAACGTTCCGCTTTTTGTTGACCAAGATATCATCATTAAAGTAGATACTCGCGACGGAACCTACGTTGAAAGAGTTAAATAAACAAAACACACCAATGGCTAATCAAACTGAAAAGCAGTACAGCGAAATTCTTGGCCTTATTGAGGCAATTGCCGCTAGCGGCCTAGACGAAGTTTTCGTTGAAAACGGTTATAAAATTAAAGTTCGTCGTAATAGCGAAGTTCAAGTACAAACAATTGCTGCACCTGTAGCTGCACCGGCACCAGTTTATGCTTCTGCACCTGCGCCAGTAGCTGCTGCCCCGGTATCCGCTCCAGCTCCTGCTCCAGGAGCGGAAGCTCCTGCTGCACCTGCCGCACCCAAAGCTAATGAAATCATTATCAGAAGCTCAATGGTAGGTACTTTCTATCGCTCGGCTAGTCCTAACGATCCTCAATACGTGAACGTTGGCGATAACATTACTAAAGGTCAAGTAATTGGACTAATTGAGGCAATGAAGCTTTTCAATGAAATTGAAAGCGACTACGCTGGTAAAGTGGTTAAGATTTTGGTAGAAAACGCTGCTCCTGTAGAGTTTGACCAACCACTATTAATTCTTGAAGCATAAGGCTAAACACCCTAAATTTTCTAGCCATTATGTTTAAGAAAATACTTGTTGCCAACCGTGGCGAAATTGCAATGCGCATTATGCGTACTTGTAAAGAAATGGGCATTGCTACTGTAGCTGTTTATTCAACAGCCGATAAGGATAGTATGCACGTTCGCTTTGCCGATGAAGCTGTTTGTATTGGTCCTGCCCCGGGTAAGCTTAGCTACTTGAGCATCACCAACATTATTTCAGCTGCTGAAATTACAAACTGCGATGCCATACACCCAGGCTACGGCTTTCTTTCTGAGAATGCTGAGTTTAGCCGTGTATGTCACGAATATAATATCAAGTTCATAGGGCCAAGCCCAGAGATGATCAACCAAATGGGCGATAAGGCCACCGCTAAAGCTACTATGAAGAAAGCGGGCGTGCCAACTATCCCTGGTTCTGAAGGCTTGCTGGAAAGTATGGCCGAAGGACTTAAGATTGCCCACAAAATTAAGTACCCAATTATCTTGAAAGCTACCGCTGGCGGTGGTGGACGTGGTATGCGTGTAGTTAATAACGATGGTGAATTTGAAAAAGCTTGGAACGAAGCTAAAATGGAATCAGGTACTGCTTTCGGAAACGATGGCTTGTACTTAGAGAAATTCGTTGAGGAACCTCGTCACATTGAAATTCAAATCGTTGGCGATAGGTATGGCAAAGTTTGTCACCTTAGCGAGCGTGAATGTTCAATCCAACGCCGTCACCAAAAGCTACTGGAAGAATCGCCATCACCATTTATCACTGCAGAATTGCGTGAGAAAATGGGCGATGCTGCCATTAAAGGAGCCAAAGCCATCAATTACGAAGGTGCTGGAACAATTGAATTCTTGGTAGATAAGGACCGCAACTTCTACTTTATGGAGATGAATACCCGTATTCAGGTAGAACATCCAGTAACGGAAGAAGTGACTGATTTTGACCTTATTAAGGAACAAATTAAAGTAGCTGCTGGCGAACCAATTAGCGGAAAGAACTATTTCCCTAAGTTATATGCCATGGAAGCCCGTATTAATGCGGAAGACCCAAACAATAACTTCCGTCCTTCACCAGGCAGAATAACAGAATTGCACCTACCAGGTGGCCACGGTGTACGTATCGATACCCACGTTTATAACGGGTATATGATACCACCGAATTACGATTCTATGATTGCTAAGTTAATTGTAACTGCCCAATCAAGAGAAGAAGTAATCGTGCGTATGAAGCGTGCCTTAGGCGAGTTTGTGATTGAAGGCGTAAAAACCACAATCCCATTCCACCTCAAATTGATGGACGATCCACAATTTAAGGCAGGTAACTTCACCACCAAATTCCTTGAAAGTTTCGATTTTAATAATTTATAGTTCTGAATCCCCTAAAGCAACTTAGGGGATTTTTTTTTTTTTTTTTCTTTTCTGAACTATGATTCTATATATTAAATTATGATTATTGAACAAGCGTAAAAAATCATATGAATCACAGTTCAAAATAATTTATTCTATCTCCTTTAAACCAGTAAATCCTAACTAAGAATAAAACTTAATTTTCTATAATTGCGATTATCCTTTATATTTAAAGCATAATCCTTAAACTACTCCTTATGAAAACAAACCTAAACCGCAATATTGTTATTCTGTTCAGTGTTTTACTTTTGCCTTTAGTTGGGTGGGGGCAGCGTCCGGGCGAATTAGATCGTAGTTTCAACTACGGCAGGGGAATGAATTACCAGTTTAACCAAGGTTATGGTTCAGGCGGTTTTGTTTGGTCTATCAAAACGCAACCTGATGGGAAAATAATTGTAGCAGGAGATTTTACCTCCTATAATTTCCTAACACAAAACCGAATAGTTCGATTAAATGCCGATGGAAGTTTGGACCCAAACTTTAACACTGGAACGGGAGCAAATGATATTGTTATTACTACCGCCTTACAGCCAGATGGAAAAATAATTATAGGTGGACGTTTCACAACCTTTAACGGAATTGCTAGAAGCAGAATAGCCCGTTTGAATACCGATGGCAGTTTGGACTCAACCTTTAATCCTGGTTCAGGGGCTAATCGTGGTATTATTCGTTCTACCTTAATACAACCTGATGGTAAAATAATTATTGGGGGAGATTTTAACTCCTATAATGGAATCAATAGAATAAATATTGCTCGTTTGAACCCCAATGGTAGCTTGGACACTACCTTTAACCCAGGAACTGGGTTTAACGGTACTGCTATATCTTCCGCCTTACAGCCAGATGGTAAAATCATTGCTGTTGGAGCTTTCAATACCTATAATGGCGCTCCTGCAAACGGAATTGCAAGATTGAATCCTGATGGAAGTTTGGACAATAACTTTAATACTAGAAATACCCCAATTCGTCTTGTTACTGAGACTGTAACGCTACAGCCTGATCGTAAAATCATTGTTGGGGGAGGTTGGAATGTCGCTGGTAATGGTTGCTGTAATTTTATTGTCCGTTTGAATGACGATGGAAGTATAGATACAACCTTTAACCCTGGAACAGGAGCTGGAGAGACTATTTATTCTAGTGCTTTGCAACCTGATGGTAAAATCCTTATTGGGGGAGTGTTTCCTTCTTATAACGGCACTCGAATTTCCAGAATTGCTCGTTTGAATGCGAATGGTAGTTTAGATACTTCATTTAACCCAGGATCAGGGGCAAATGCGGCTGTTTTTGCTATTACTATTCAGCCAAATGGTAAAATCCTTATTGGGGGAGAATTTTCAAATTTTAATAATCTCTCACCTCGGTATATTGCTCGCATTCATGGTTATTCAATTACTTCAGGTAAAAAATCAATTAATGCTCCTAAGCTAAAACTATACCCTAATCCTACCCCAGGCATCGTTACCCTCACCACAAGTATTGATGCTGAAAGCATTTCTATTATTAATGCCGTAGGTCAGTTGGTTTATACCACTAAGGCACAACCTGAAATGGAGTTGAACCTAAACCACCTTGCTAAAGGAGTATATATGGTTCAAGTTCAAAGTAACAAGGGGGTAAATACCCAACGTTTGGTGATTCAATAACCTAATTTTTACCCAAAGCAAAAGGGCGATTTTCGTAAGAAAATCGCCCTTTTTTATTGTATAAGATGGCTAAACAGCAGCAGCCTCTAATATTTGCTCAACTGGAGTGTAAGGCAAGTTCCAAGCTTCGCTTACGCCTTTGTAGCAGATTTCGCCGTTTACTACGTTTAAGCCTAAACGTAGATCTTGGTTTTCTTGAACTGCTTTTCTCCAACCTTTGTTGGCTAACTGAATAGCATACGGTAAAGTAGCATTCGTTAACGCCAAAGTTGAAGTATATGGAACTGCACCCGGCATATTGGCTACACAGTAGTGAACTACTTCGTCAATAATAAAGGTAGGATCTTCGTGGGTAGTAGGCTTACAGGTTTCAATACAACCACCTTGGTCAACAGCTACGTCTACTAGCACAGTACCCGGACGCATCGTCTTCAGCATATCTCTGGTAATCAAATTAGGAGCCTTAGCACCAGGGATAAGTACCGCACCAATAATAAGATCAGAAGTTTTTACTAGCTCTCTGATGTTGTATTCATTACTGATTTGGGTGTATACGTTAGCCGGCATAATATCCGATAAGTAACGTAAGCGGTTTAAGCTTACATCTAGGATAGTAACGTGGGCACCTAAACCAGCCGCCATTTTAGCAGCTTGGGTACCGACAATACCACCACCTAATACCAATACTTTAGCAGGAGGCACACCTGGTACGCCACCTAATAAAATACCTCTGCCTTTCAATGGCTTCTCTAGGTACTTAGCTCCTTCTTGAATAGACATTCTACCAGCTACTTCGCTCATTGGAACTAGTAGTGGTAGGGCACCATTTGGCAATTGTACAGTTTCATAAGCCAAACAAACCGACTTACGGGCCACCATTGCATGAGTTAATGGTTCGCTACTTGCAAAGTGGAAGTAAGTGAACAATAACTGATTTTCCTTAATCAGGTTATATTCTAATTCTATAGGCTCCTTTACCTTCATAATCATTTCAGCAATTTCATAAACTGCCTGAATGGTTGGTAAAATGTTAGCACCTGCCGATTTGTATTCTTCATCGCTAAAACCGCTGCCAACACCTGCTTCGGTTTGAACATATACTGTATGACCGAATTTACGCAATTCAGATGCACCTGCAGGGGTAAGTGCAACCCTGTTTTCGTTGTTTTTTATTTCCTTAGGAACGCCAATTACCATAGTATTTTATAGGTGTTAGGTAGGTATATTAGTTGGTACAATGCTCAAATATACGGTTTTACGCCGTTTAAAATAACTAGAATAACGATTCTGCTATCTTTTTTACAGCGTCTGATTTGCCCATGGTATAGTAATGCAATACAGGTACTCCCCTATCCATTAGTTCTTTGCTTTGGTATTTGCACCATTCAATGCCTATTTCTTTTACTTCGGCATCGGTTTTAGCCTTTTCTATTTCGTTGCTGAGGGCATCTGGCAAATCGATATAAAAAGTTTTAGGCAAAACTTGAAGCTGCTTTCTGGTAGTAAGCGGCTTTAAACCTGGTATAATTGGGATATGAATATCTGCCTCTCTGCAAGCATCTACAAACCTAAAATAGGCTGCATTATCAAAGAACATTTGGGTAACAATGTATTCTGCACCTTGGGCTACCTTCTCTTTCAAAAAGCGAATATCCGATTGTAAGTTAGGTGCCTCACAATGCTTTTCAGGATAACCTGCTACGCCAATACAGAAATTTGTTGGGAAGGCATCTTTCAAATCTTCATCCAGATATTTACCCTTATTCATATTTTGAATTTGAGCTACCAGATGAGCTGTTAGCTGATGTCCGTTAGGCTCGGGACGGAAGTCTTTTTCGTTCTTTAAGGAATCGCCTCTTAAAGCTAAAATATTATCAACCCCAAGGAAGTGTAGGTCAATCAAGGCATTCTCTGTTTCTTCTTTATTGAAACCACCAATGATTAAATGTGGCACAGCATCTACCTTAAAATGGTGCATAATTGCCGCACAAATTGCCACCGTTCCTGGACGTTTTTTGATGCTTTTCTTTTCTAGTAATCCTCCCGGATGTTCTTTATAAACTACTTCCTCACGATGGTAAGTAACATCTATAAATGGAGGCTTAAACTCCATTAAAGGCTCAATGCCTTTAAATACACTTTGTATGCTTTCACCTTTTAATGGAGGTAATATTTCAAAAGAAAAAAGGGTGCTTTTCGCTTCAGAAATATACTGGGTAATCTTTGCCATAATTCAATAAGCAACGGTACAGGTTTAATAGATTTTTGTTCGCCTAGGATGTATTATGGTGTATTAGGTTAGAAGCGCGATGGTGCATGCAAATGAGATTACTGCACCGCATAAAGCTCCTAATATAATTTGAAATGGTGAGTGTTTGTTCAAATATAGTCTTGCGCTTGCTAAAGCGCCTGCTAAAACTACAATGATAACAAATGCACTTACGAGGGTACCATCTCTTTGCACAGCGGCACTAGCTAGTAAAAAGCCAATAACCCCTGATATAGATAGTAAATGGGCACTAATTTTTATGCGCATGCTCATTACAGCTGCAGTAAGCACTGTTAAATCCATACTTAAAACCATACTATACAAAAGCATATTCAACTTTAAGATAGGCGATAGCATATACAAACAGGTTGCATAAATGGTCGCCATAAAGAAAAATGGCAGAACTCTATCGGTGCGGCTTTCCATGGAATAGCTGGAAATGAAGCCTAATCGTTTCAAACCAACTATTATAAAAACAGGAAACACAAGCGTAAACACTGAAATTGCGCCTAAAAGCTGTAAGCCAAGTTCGTTTTGAAACCTTGTATCGCCAGTAAAAAATAGTACCCAAGCAGCAAAGTAGCTAGGTACAATTATAGGGTGTAGCAACCAAGAAATAACCTTACTTAAAATAAGCCATAACCCACTTTCAGCAGATGTAGAACTTTGATGATTAAAGTCCTGATTTTCAATATCTATTTCGTCTGAGCTATTCGAATTCAAGGTAAGTTACTTTCAAAAATTAAAACCCTCTTCTTAATCTGGCAACCGGAATATCCATCATCTCACGGTATTTGGCTACCGTTCTACGAGCTATTTCAAAACCCTTTTCATTCAGGATCTGAACCAACTTATCGTCTGATAGCGGATTGCGTTTGTCTTCTTCCGCAATCATTTCTTTAATCAATTGTTTAACCCCTCTGTTTGAAACTTCCTCACCACTTTCAGTATTAATACCTTCACTAAAGAAGTGTTTTAGGGAGAAGGTACCAAAGTCGGTTTGTACATATTTACTATTAGCAACCCTACTAATGGTAGAAATATCCATTCCAATAATATCAGCAATATCCTTCAAAATCATTGGACGTAGTTTACTATCATCGCCTGATTTAAAGAATTCGATTTGCCTTTCGGCTATGGCTTTCATTGTAGTGAGCAAGGTATTCTGACGCTGCTTAATAGCATCTATAAACCAACGTGCACTTTCAATTTTATTGCGTACCCAAGGCAATGCCTCAGATTTTACTTTCTTGTTTTTGCTCTTGCTATATTCGTCCAGCATATCTTGGTAATCGGGATTTACCCTTAGTTCTGGTGCATTTTTCGCATTAAGACTTATGATAAACTCCCCATCCCTAAAGCTGATTATAAAATCAGGGATAATGGTATTAGCGTGAGTTTCGGCTTTATCGCCACCTCCTGGCTTTGGATTTAGCTTTAGAATAAGGGCAACCGCCTCTCTTAAATCAGCCTCATCGTCTATCCCAAGCCTACTAATAATTTTTTCAAAGTGCTTTTTAGCAAACTCTTCAAAGAGCTGACTTACTATTTTCTTGGCTAGCTGTAAACCTGGGGTTGAATCTGGCTTACGCTCCAATTGTAATAGTAGGCATTCCTGAGGAGTGCGTGCCGCAATCCCTGCGGGATCAAATCTTTGGATATACTTGAGTACTTGCTCTACCTCGGCATCTTCAACAAATATATTTTGACCAAAGGCCAAATCGTCGCGGATTGAATCAATGGAACGTCTTAAATACCCATCAGTATCTAATGTGCCTATTATTTGCTTGCCAATTTTAAGTTTGGCATCGTCTAGCATTAAGAAGCCAAGTTGTTCCAGCAAGGCCTCTTCTAAAGTATCGTCACCAACAACAGGTTTTTCGCCTTTGTCTTCATCTAATTGAAAACCATCTGAAGCATTGTTCAAGCCTGCATAATCTGAATCACGAAAGTATTCATCAGATATTTCCCGATCATCATCAACTCGCATTCCTTCGTCATCAGACCCAAAGTCAGGGTTATCATTAGGCGAACCGTAGCTTTCAAAGTTATCAAAACCATCACCATCAGGATCGTCTTTAATAGACGATTTACTTCCTAAATCAGGGTTTGATTCTTCATCGCCACCATACTCACTTAGAGGGGAACTTAGAGTATCAACTGAGGAAGAATCCTCTTCACCAATATCTTCAAGGGCAGGATTACTTTGCAATTCTTCATCAATACGGCGTTGAAGCTCAGCAGTTTGCAGCTGCAACAGTTTTATATACTGTATTTGCTGCGGAGAAAGCGTGAGGCTTTGTTTCTGTATTTGACTTATGCTTTGTGCTGCCATAAAGCAAACTTTTCAGAGAGAATATGCGTACTGATTTTTGGTATTAAAATAGCTAGAATACAATTAACCTAATAATGCCTTTCTAACCCTATGTAAAACAGGCGCAGCTATATCCTTTGCCTTCTCAGCTCCGATCGACAACTTTTGTGCCAATTCTTGTTCATTTTCCATATAGTGGTTAAATATAAGCCTTTCTTGAGCAAACTTGGCTAAAATAAGTTCGTATAAGGCATTTTTAGCATGACCATACCCATAGTTCCCTGCAAGATATTGTGCTTTCATTGCTTGTTTTTCTTCTTCATTAGCAATTAGGGCAAACAGCTTAAAAGTGATATCGGTATCAGGATCCTTAGGTTCTTCTAAGGTTTTGCTATCGCTTACAATTTTCTTACAGGTTTTTAGTAACTCCCTTTCTGGCGCAAAAACATCAATAATATTGTTGTAGCTCTTGCTCATTTTTGCTCCATCAATACCAGGTACAGTCATTACCTCTGCCGCTGTACTTGGCTCGGGAATAACAAAGATTTCTGATTGGAAATGGTTGTTGAAGGTTTTGGCTATATCTCTGGCAATTTCTAAATGTTGGAGTTGGTCTTTACCTACGGGCACTAGATTAGCATCATACAATAATATATCACAAGCCATCAATACCGGATAAGTGAACAAGCCAGCATTTACATCGGCTAACCTTTCGCTTTTATCTTTAAAGCTATGCGCATTAGCAAGCATAGGAAAAGGAGTAAAGCAATTTAAGTACCAGTTTAGCTCAGTAACCATTGTTACATCGCTTTGCTTATAGAAAAGATGCTTATCAGTATCAAAGCCCATCGCCAACCAAGCCGCCGCAACAGCATTAGTGTTTGCACGCATTTGTTCTGCGTTTTTTATTGTTGTAAGCGCATGCAAATCGGCAATAAAAAATAGGCATTCGTTATTAGTATCCTTGCTCATAGTAATGGCAGGCTTTATGGCACCTAATAAATTACCTAAATGTGGCTTGCCGCTACTCTGTATTCCTGTTAAAATTCTGGCCATTTAATAATTTTAGAACAATAATAATGCTGAAAGTTTTATTTTTGTGCTGTTTAAAAGCAATAGTTACTGGTTTACTAAACTTCAACACAAAAATACCTGTTTCTACTCTATAAGTTTATGAGAAAACTGATTTCCACTTTCGTTATTTGTTTGGCTGCCTTAGGAGCAATGGCTCAATCGGCAATCGAGTTTAAGAAAACCACCCACGATTTCGGTGAGTTTAAAGAAGATGCTGGCGTACAACGCTACCGTTTTGAACTAAAAAACATTGGCGATAGCGACCTTATCGTTACTAATGCTCAGGCAAGCTGCGGTTGTACAACCCCTTCTTGGTCTAAAGAACCAATTAAGCCAGGTAAAACTGGGTTTGTAGAAGCTGGCTACGATCCAAGAGGTAGAGGAACTGGTCCTTTTTCAAAGACCATTACTGTAATGACCAACAGTAAGAAAACGCCTGTAGTTACCTTAACTAT
>JAIYDB010000056.1 GCA_027487695.1 Cytophagaceae bacterium
AAAGATGGCGAAGCTATTGTAGAAGTAACCGATTTAGATAATAACCAAATTGAAACATTCATTTTTAGAATTTGGGGAACTGAATCAAAATACTGGGGTTCTATTAACACGACAACCAATGTAATCACTTGGAATAATGTAAACCTTTATGGCGACCTAGTTGTGGTTAAACAATTCGATGAAAATGACGTAAGCTATGCCCAAAGGGTTTCCTATTATGCACAGAATTATGGGTGCCAATACACTAAATTTAAAATTGCCGCAAATACGAAGGTATTGGTGCTTAGTGGATATAAGGCATTTAACAGATTGTTATTTTTGAATAACAATGAAAATGAAATTGGAAAAGGGGTAGAAATTACTTCTGGATGTAATATGTGGGGAGGCATTGTAATTCACGAGAAAAGCAGCCTTGCTATTAAAGGAACAAAGGAACAGCCAGTTAGTATTTCTAATGCCAACCATGCAGTCTTATTAAATTACCCGAACAGGCCTATTAATGCATCTTGGATTAATTATCAACCTTTTTTCGATGCTAATAAACGATATTTCAATGTTGCCACAGGAAACGACCAAGCATTGATACAAATTAATTATACCAATTTTCACAACAATTACTACCATATTTACTGTGTGCAAGAACTAAGAAATGGTAGTTATACTTCTAATAGTAAGTTTAATTGTGATCCTGATTTAATGTTGCCTCCTTATGAACCACAATTAATAGATGGAGAATTGCAAAAGTTCCAAACGGAGGCTTGTATTGTGGGATATGATGGAGAAAAAACCTACGGTGAACCAGCATATCAACACCAAGGCTTTTTTCCTTCCTATAATACTACAAATGGGGTAAATACTAATTTTGGTGTTAATATTTCAAATTGCGAATTTAGCAATGCCTTTTTCGGGATTAGGATGCCTTATCAGACCAAATTTGTTGCTCCTAATAAGTATAAGAATATTAGCTTGGCAGCAATTGCATTCCGAGGTTGGCACCTAGATTTAGCTGATTATGAAGTTTCTAATCAAGATATTACTTTGCCTACCTATTTAGGAGATAGCGATTACCTAAAATATTTTCAACATCAAAGTGTAAACTTAGAAGCCTTTTGGAATATTGAAAATGGGTACGAAGAATCTCCTAATGTGAGCATCACAGACACTGAAGAGGAAGGTTTAGCAAACCTACTATTAAGCCAAAGAAGTAGAGTTGGATTAAGCATTGGCAGACCAGATGTATTTACTACCGACGTTTCAACTACTATTGATGCTCCAATGAACTATACCTTTGGGATAATATCTGACAATATGGTTTCGGCAGCTGGTTACTTTGGAACTAATAGAGCTATGATATTTAGAAATAACAGAATATCAAGTTCTGGTCCTTTTGATGCAAGCAAATGGAATTTTCATTACGGAATTTATGCAGGTGGGATAAAAGAACTTAGTAATAATAGGTTTTTTGACCTGAATTATGCCGCAAGCGGACAAGTTGGACTGTTTGAAACAAGGCTTCTTGGTAATTATTTCTATAACAATATAGTTGGTTCTCGTTTCTTTGCATTAGAGCCTTTAAGTGGTACTATTCTACCATTTAAAATGTCTTGTAATACATTTGACTTTGATAGAGGCAATACAAGCCAAACCTATAATGGATTGGTAATTAGTGGTTTTGCTAACGTGCCTTTAATTACAGGCTCTTCAATTACCCCAACGACAAGTTATCGTAGTGCAAACGTTTGGCCTGTAGCCACTGGTACTAATAGAAGTATTTTACCAACTGATGAAGACAACTTTGTAGTTAATGTTGAAAACTTAGATTTTGGTTGGCAAAGCCCTCCAATGTGGACAAGTATTTTTAATAATACTAATAGAAATCCAGACCCTAACGGCCCGCAAATAAGAAATACGATTGTTTACGAGCGTTACACAAATGAGTTTGTAGGTAATGTATTGCCTAATAATAGTCCGTCATTAGTTAAATCACCACCTTTAAGTCCATTATTAGCTTTTACTATAGCTGCAAATGGTCCGCTTGTAGGTAGCCAATATGTAGAAGTTTGTTCTAATGAACTGACTGGTTCAACCATTGTATTTCCAACAGGAAGAATTGGTTTTGGTTCAACTACAATCAATAAAAATGATTTATTGATTAACCAAGCTTCAGAATCAAATTCAATAAACATTCAAGTGCCTAAAGAAACGGGGAATTACAACCTAATAGTTTCTGATGTATTAGGAAGGAAACTCCTTAATGAAAAAGGTCAAGGTGCTCATAACTATACCACAATACCTTTACAAAAAGGGGTACTTATAGTTACTTTAGAAACTGAAGGTAAATTATCCACCCAAAAAATAATTGTAAAATGAGGCGTAAACTAATTCTTGCTATTTGTACCCTTTTTTGGGTACAAATAGCTTTTTCACAAAGTGTAGTTTGGGAAACTAGATTTGATTTTGGAGCTTCCCCAAATGAGGATAATGCTAATGACGAGTTTATTGATTTGAATGTATTGGATACTTCAATTTTCTTTTCAAATTCACGACCAACAAGGCATATAATTTTTAATGGTGATGTTAATTACAAACCTGTTGTATTGAAACATAATAACAGGGGGGTAGCCATAGATACTTTTGTCTATTTTGATACCATCAACTCTTACCAATCAGTAGTTGACCGTAACCGCAGGCAGCTTTGGATGGTGTATTACAAAATTGGTCGCAGGAAGAGGTTTGTAATTCAACGTATTGATGTAAATGGCAGATTGCTCCAATATTCAGCAATATTGCCACAAGGTGGAGTAACAAATTTAGATTCAATGCCGATTGATATATATAAATTACTACCAGCTTCTGATGGTGGTTTCTATATTGTGGCGACTACGCCTCGTACAATCGCAAGTCAGAGTGTTACTTTATGGCAAGTAAGCCGATGGGATTCTGTAGGTCAACGCAGGTGGGTAAATGAATTTACAGACCAGTTTAGAAATGGCGCACCCTCACAGGCAGAAATATTACCTAACGGTGAATTAATGGTGAGCGGTTGGAAAGGAACTGAAATTATTGCCCTTCATATTGATACAGGTAGTGGCAGGCTAATAAGTAGGAAAGTACTATTTACTAACCCCCGAAATATAGGTTGGTATCAAATAATAGTAAGAAAACTACCCGATGGCTATTTTGTAGCAGGAGCAGATTTTGGAAACCCAAGTCAGTGTGTTTTCCAGAAATTGAACGATACTTTAGGAAGGGTTTGGGGAGGCTATCCAAGTGGTTTTTATGGATTAAGCGTTGAACCCCTTGCAGATTCTTCATTTTGGATGGTACAACGCAGACCAGATAACTACTACTATGAGCGTTTCTCAAAAGATTCAGTTTTACAGTTCAGTTTAAATCTGACAAACTACGCACCAAACCTTACTTACAGGGCAAATTTTAATTCTGTAGGCTATTTTAACGATGGAAGTGTGGTTATTGGAGGCGATAGAGTTTTTCCAATGGGTTCTATTCAGAATTCGGACTTAGTCTTTATGAAAGTTGCCAATTTTGGCACCCCCTACAACCCCGTTTACCCACCTGTAGGTCCTGTTTTAACTAGCAATCAAAAGCAAAATCAGGAACCTAACCTGCAAGTGTATCCTAACCCGTTTACCAATACCTTGCGTCTATCTCATAAAGGAACCGCCCAGTTATTAGATGTTCACGGCAGGGTAATTCTCTCCCAACCAGTAGAAGCAGGTGAGGAGTTAAATGTAGGCAACTTGCCTAAAGGTATGTACTTGCTCCGTCTGCAAAGTGTGGGTGGAAAGTTGTATGTACGGAAAGTGGTACGGGAATAAACGAAAAGTGATTCTAAATAACTCCTTCAACTAAACTAATCATCCAATGAAAAAACTAATTTTCTTAATTGTATTTTCATTACTCTTTGGGCAAGTATTTGCCCAAAGAGTTTTATGGACAAGGCAAATTGATTATTCAGGAATTAACATTAACCGTGAAGATGCATTAAATGATTTGCATGCTTTCGATACAAGCACGATATTTGTGAATGGTAATTTTGGAAAGTATTATGATTTTCTTAATCCGTCCTTGGGATATTATCCGGTTGTCCTAAAGCTAAATAACAGATTAGATATTATTGATACCTTTGTTTTTCCCGATACTGCGAGAAGAGTTTTGTCTTGTTTAAATATTTCGAAAAGGAGGCTTTGGTTAGTATATGAAATTGGAGGTTTACAACCAGGTTTAGTATTTCGTAAAATCGATTTTAACGGAAACATTAGGGCACTTAGGGTTTTAGATTATAATACTTCTTCCTTAGCTGATTCTGTCCCTCGGAATATGTATAAAATACTACCTGCACCTGATGGTGGTTTCTTTATGTTGGCAGATAGAAATAGAACTGTAAATAGTGTTCGTACTGTTCAATGGCAAATTAGTAGATACGATTCGCTTGGTGCTCGCAAATGGTTAAGAGAATACCTTTATGATTTTACCAATGGCACCCCAGACGATTGTGAAATATTACCCAACGGTAGGCTGTTTGTAAGTGGTTCTATGGGCAGGAATATTGTTGGCTTGGAATTAGATACCGCAACAGGTAACTTAATTAGAAGACGAACATTATTTACAAATCCTAACCCAAATGGATGGGCAGTAATGGCTGTAAAACCTTTAGTAGACGGCTATATGATTTTCGGCCAAGATGGTAGCGCGAATTCTCGAAGACTGTTTATGAAATTAAGCGATTCTTTAACTACTGTTTGGGGAAGTGCAAATACTACTGTTGCTTGTTATGGTTTCCGTCCGATGAGAGATTCTTCAGTTTGGATGGTAAATGAAATCAACAACAATAATTTACACCATATTAAGCTGTCGCCAGATTCTACTGTATTAGTAGATATTCCGTTAGTATTTAATGCCGATTCAAATAACACAAGTGTTTATATAAAGTCTATTATCCACTTTAATGATGGTTCAGCCATTATTGGAGGTGATGGAGAAAGACAAGAAAACCAAAGATTTAATAG
>JAIYDB010000091.1 GCA_027487695.1 Cytophagaceae bacterium
TATAGAAATAGATGCTAGCAGCAAGTAGCACCATCCACCTAAAGCGCTCATTTATAGTAAAATAAACGATTAGAAAAAGAGGAAAGTACCAGAGAAAGTGTACACTATTAAATAGCATATAGTTTTGTTATGTCTTAAAGAATTGATTTAATTCTGGTCATTAACTAGGTAAGGTTTAATTTCCTCAAATTTATTTAAGGTATCTTTTAACCAACGACTGAATTTCATTGCACCCAATCTATTAATATGATTGTTATCAGTAAAACAACTATCGTTTAGGCTCGCATCATTAAAGTTGTGAATTACTTTGACATTTTTATAGGCTCGTAAATCATTGACGAATTTATCTACTTCGTTTTGGTTAGAAATGGTTGGCAAATAAGTTTTGTGGTAAGGTGCCCTAATTAGGAAGAATGTGTTGTTGGGGAAATCTTTAAAAAGTTTATACATCAAGTTTATGTGTTCCGTTCTAGCTTCAAATTTTAACGGACGCTTTTTTCGATACTCGATGGAATATTCTAATTTTTTAAAGTTAGGAACAGGAACAGATAAGTCATACTCATATCCATTGAAAGAGCTGTCTTTTCCTAAAAAGTTATACTTAAATGGAAGTTTAAAGTATTCAACATAGTTGTCAAAATACCTTATACCATAGATATGGTAGTATAACTTATTAACTTCTGAAATAGTGGCTGCTGAATCTAAGTGTTTATTATTTAAAAATGGTAAAACAGGAACAACATCAACCCAATTCGGAAAGTAATAATCTAAATTTATTATAACTGGGACTGAACTGTTTTTTTCGCAATAGTTCCTTACCAAAGCTAAAGTTGGTACTATAGGATACCCATCTACCCCATAGTTATAAGCATTGATGCCCATAAATTTCGGGTTATAGCTACATCTGGCTCTGCTACTACCGAAAACTGGTATTTGGTTATTTTCGTACTTATGGTTAATAAGTCTATAAACCCTACCAGCAGGGCTGGTTTCAGCTTTAGGGATAATACTTTCAGTAACCCAGAGATCAGCTAAAAGGGCAATTCCAATCAGCAAAGCAAAGCTTGGAAATAACACTTTTAGGAAATAATCCTTAGGTGTTTTTTGTGTTTTAGTATCCATTTCAGAATTAGAATTGGAAGTAGATAAATTCTTCAGTACCACCTTCACCAAGTAAAAGGACTACGGTCCAACAGGCTACTATAAAAAGGTGGCTATATTTTAGATTGAGCTTCACTGGCAGTTTTGCAGCTGCTACTAATAAAGCAATTACAAATACATTGATAAGCATTTGGAAAGGACCTTTACCAATCATGATTTCACCAATACCCCTATAGTCAACTGCAGCAATCTTACCTATGATTTGGAAAGCGTGGTCAAAGTTTTTGGCTCTGAAAAATATCCAAGCAAATGTTACCAAAATGAAGGTAATAATAGTTTGCTGTGCCCTGCTTAACCAAGTACCTTCAATACCTAAAGTTGTCCTAACTTTAGTTCTAAAGCTTTCTGTATAAGTACCAATCACCTGATAAATGCCATGCAATGCTCCCCAGAAAATATAGGTAAAGTTTGCACCATGCCACAAACCACTTACAAGGAAAGTAACCATTAAATTTCTGATTTTCTTTCCTTCACTTACTCTGTTTCCCCCTAAAGGAATATATACATAATCTCTAAACCATCGGCTTAACGACATGTGCCACCTGCTCCAAAAATCTTTAATAGAAGTAGCAGTATAAGGACGGTTAAAGTTTTCAAAAAGGTCGAAATCAATGATCATAGCCACCCCAATAGCAATATCGCAGTAGCCAGAGAAATCGCAATATATTTGAATACTAAAGAATATAGCCGCAATAATAATAGGAAGTGTTCCGTAGCTATCTAGGTTAGCATAGACTTCATTCACATACATGCTAAGTCTATCTGCAACCACCATCTTCTTGAAAAAGCCGAAGGAAATACGGTTGGTTGCCATCATAATACGTTCGTAATCCCAAACGAATTTCTTCCTAAACTGCGGGATTAAGTGATTACTGCGTTCTATAGGACCTGCAAGTAGCATTGGCCAAAAGGAAACAAAGAGGCTAAAATAGCCAAAGTGCTTTTCAACAGGAGTTTCGTTCTTGTACACATCAATGGTATAACTCATTGTGTGAAAGGTATAAAAGGAAATACCTACAGGCAGCAGCAAATGAATAATAGGTAAGGGTTCGGCATTAGAAAGAGCAAGAACAGAGTTTAAGATTTCAGTAAAAAAGCCGAGGTACTTAAAAACTACAATTACTGAAAGGTTCAGGATAACAGAGGTAACCAAATACCAGTACCTATACTTTTGCCTTGATTCGTTGTGAATTAGAATAGCGCTGTAATAATTAAGGACAGTACAAAAGCCAAGCAAAATTACATATTCAGGCTTCCAGCTCATATAGAAATAGATGCTAGCAGCAAGTAGCACCATCCACCTAAAGCGCTCATTTATAGTAAAATAAACGATTAGAAAAAGAGGAAAGTACCAGAGAAAGTGTACACTATTAAATAGCATA
>JAIYDB010000041.1 GCA_027487695.1 Cytophagaceae bacterium
ACAGGTGGCAATTGAAACGATGGCATTTCATAATACCTAGACCTCCATATTAGTGTCCCACTTGAGTCGTATTTCGATACCCATGGGAAGCCTGCTACCATAAAGCTATTATCCCAATGTACCGACATTTTTACGATTATGCTAGAGTCTTCAATTTGCCAAGATGAAGAAGACCAATCTGGACTGTATTTAACTATACGTGAATTTTGGCTTCCAGAATTATTATCTCTTGAAGTTACTGCTAAAATAAAATTATTGTTAGGAAGTAATTTAGCACTCGCTTGCATTACCGATGAATTGGAAGGAAAAGGGAAAGATATACTTCTGTTACTTTCAATAGCACCATTAGAATCTAATTGAATAGCTCTGAAACCAGTATTGGATGGTCCAATAACTAATACCTTTCCATTAGGTAAGGGTGTAGGAGAAAAGCCAAGCTTTATTTCATCTAATCTTTGGTGCCATTTAAGCCTAAAACTTTCGTCAAGCATAATGGCACAAAACTTACGATCAGACAGGGTTCTTCCCTGCCAAAAACCTGAAGCTAAATAACCTTTACCTGGTATATATTGCAAGTCACTATAGTACTCTGCTAACTCAACACCCTCCACTAACGTATCAATTATAAACCTTTCTAAAGTTGTTGAATAAACTTTTAGACGATGTCTTGATAATGGATCAGTAGCTTCTGTTATTATGAAAACAGCAAAATTATTGGCTACTGTAAAGCTATGCGGCAAAAGCTCATTAGTAAAACCTAGTCGTTTACAAGAAACAGTATCTCCTGTATTAGGATTGTGCTTTGTTAAAATTGCAGTTCGAAAAGAATTATTTCCAACTCGTACCGAATAAGCCAAAGAGTATCCATAAGTAAAAACATTTCCCCTGCTATCTACTCCTACTCCTACATTATCAGTACTCCTATTGCCTAGTTCAAAGTTGTTCCGCCATTGCACTTGTTGAGCAATAGCGGATTGACTTAAAACGAGCAGAATTATGATTAGCTTTTTCATTGTACAATTTGATCTCTAATCATAAGACTTCCCTACCATACATTTAGTTGCCCACAAGGCACGGTTTATTTGCAAGGCATTAAGGCAGCAATAAAACTTGAAATTATTTTTAGCTAACCTTTGGATAACTTAAAATAATAGCTACCTTTGCAATCCCAATCCAAGATAACGGGATGTAGCGTAGTCCGGTCATCGCGCCTGCTTTGGGAGCAGGAGGTCGCAGGTTCGAATCCTGCCATCCCGACTTTAGTAGAAACAGCAGCCTTTTGGTTGCTGTTTTTTTTGTGGGTTTTTGGTTGCTAATTTTGTCTTATATCGGTTTGGAATCCTAGTTTGTATTTCTTTACCTCTACCAATTTTAGTTGAATGAATTTAGAGCATTATCAATACCAAACGAGTGCGGATTTTCTTGAATACGAGTTTGAGAGTACTGGACCAAAGGGAACGGTTATAAAGTTGGTAAGATTTGAAAAAATTCCTAATAGAATACCAACTACCTACAATTTGGGCTTTGGCGATTTAGATCCGATAACAGGGATGGTGAATGATTTAGTTGAAACAAATAATGATGATAGGGATATTGTATTAGCAACAGTGGTAAGCACAATAATTTCGTTTACTAATATTTATAAGGATTGCCTTATTTATTCGGAAGGCAGCACTTTGTCTCGGACGAGGCTTTACCGTATTTGTATTACTAAATATATAGATGAAATAAATCAAGATTTTGAGGTTTGGGGTTTTATAGATAATCAATTCGTGGTTTTTCAGCCTAATGTTAATTACGAGGGCTTTCTTGTAAAAAGGAAATATTAATTTTAAATTTGAGATAGCAAACACTTACAGCCATGAATTCAAATAAAAGGAGTGTAATTATAAAAGGCTACAGCGAACCAAAGGTTGACCCAAATATGAAGAGTCACGCTAACGACCCCTACTTTGTTGAAAAGCTAAAAAGGGCTGAAGAAAGACTTAAAAATGTGGTTCTGCCTGTTTCTAAGTAATTAAGTAGGTAACTTTACCCAATGCAAACTACCGTTCCCGCCATTTTTTCAAACACCTCTGTAGCTGAAAGACTGCAAGAAATTGGCAAGGTTAAAACCTTTGCTCCTGAAACTGAAATAATTACTTACGGCGAAACTGTTAACTATATACCTTTAGTTATTGAAGGGAATATCAGTATTTACAGTGTAGATAATGCCACAGGTAACGAGCTGTATCTGTATTCAATTTCAGGGAATGAAACTTGTACTTTAACTATTGGCTGTACATTAGCCCATCAAAAATCCCAGCTACGTGCAGTAACCGATACCGAAGTTAAAGCACTTTTAATCCCATTTTTTGAACTTCAAAACCTTCTAGATAACTATCCGGATTTCCGCAATTTCGTGTATATGAGCCAGAGCACCAGGTTCTTTGATTTAATACACGTAATTGAATCGGTTGCCTTTCAACATTTGGATACTCGCTTGCTAGAGTTCTTGCAAAAGAAGGCAGCTGCCCAAGGTTCTGCCCTTATCAATATGAGTCATGAACAAGTGGCGCAGGCTTTAGGAAGCAGTAGGGTAGTGATTTCGCGCTTATTAAAGCAGCTAGAAAACAACAAGCAAGTATTACTTTTCAGAAACCAGATAAAGGTTTTGGCTAAACTGTAACTAATGTAACTGACAAGCGGGTACCAATGGCTTTACCTTTGTAATATCCAATAAGGGTTAAACAAAAGGAAAAGAAGTTATGAACGCGAATATAGGTGCTACTGATAAAACCATCAGAATTGTTTTAGGGGCTTTACTTATCATAGTTGGGCTGTTTGCCGGACTACCAACGGAGTTAAATATTGCCTTGTTTGTAGTTGCTGCTGTAATGGAGCTAACCGCCTTTATGCGCTTTTGTCCCCTGTATTGGGTATTGAAAATCAGGACTATTACCGCAAAACTCAAATAAAACAATGGCAAATCATCATGTTTCTTCGGCTTGGCAAGAGGGTTTACGCTTCAATGCCGATGTTAACGGTCACCCTATTGTAATGGACGTTCCAGAAAGAGTAGGTGGCACCAACCAAGGTAGCATTCCGAAACCCTTTCTTTTAGCAGCCCTTTCAGGTTGCACGGGTATGGATGTCGCCAATTTACTTACTAAACAACGAGTGCCTTTTACCTCAATGGTGGTAGATGTTGATGGTGAATTGACCGATTCTGCACCCATTACTTACCAAAACATAGAGGTTACCTACCAAATAGATGCTCCTATAGAATTTGCAGAAAAAGCAATTAAGGCAGCCCAAAAAAGCCTAGATCAGCTTTGTGGAGTAGCATACATCATTAAACAAGTTGTGCCACTACATTTTAAAGTCATTTTCAATGGTGTGGAATTATTTGCCGATACCGTAACCCCTTTGCCAGTAATGGCTTAATATAAACTTAAACCTAAAAACCTTTAATCAATATGAGCTTAATGCAAATGTTATTCGGCAAAAAGGAGCCGATAGATTTAACCAACAGTATTATTGTTGATGTACGTACCCCATCTGAATACGCTGGCGGACACGTAAAAGGTAGCATTAACATTCCATTGAATGTGCTTCCTGATAAAATGAAAACCCTTTCTAAAGATAAGCAGATAGTTACGTGTTGTGCATCGGGCATGCGCAGCGGTTCTGCTGAAAGTATCTTGAAGAAAGCAGGCTATAATGTGGTAAACGGCGGTAGCTGGGCTAACCTACGATAATAATATAAGGTCAATACCCCTGAAAAACTAAGACTTGTGAGGAGTTTTACTTTTGATTAACCTTGAGAAACCGGCACTCTTTTAGGGTGTCGGTTTTTATTTTGGCAATAAAAAGCCCTTGCAACATCACATTGCAAGGGCTCTAAAATTTTTAAACTAATGCTTATGCGCCTATTGCCTTTGGTGCAGCAGGGATAGGCATTACTTTGCTATCCTTAAAGGTGCTAAGGATAATGATAGACTGAATATCGTCAATCTCAGGGATTTCGCTAATTACTTCTAAGATTAGTTTTTGGTAGCTGCTAATATCTTGTGCTACTACTTTCAACATAAAATCGCCTTGGCCAGTGATATGGTGACATTCAACTACTTCAGGGATTTCGTTAATACGCTTCACAAAACGATCAATATATTCTGCTTTGTGACCTACTAAAGTAACAGTAATAAATGTGCTTACACCTAAACCAATTTCTTGTGGGTTAAGCTTAGCGTGGTAGCTGCTAATTACGTTAGCGTTTTCTAATTTCTTAACACGCTCCAAAGTTGGTGCAGGGCTAAGACCTATTTCTTTGCTCAATTGAGCGTTGGTAATTTTGGCGTTTTCCTGTAAAATTTCAAGGATGTGCCTATCTATACTATCGAATTTGTAATTACTCATTGTAATCTACTTAAGTTGTAAATGCCTGTTTGCAATATCGTTGTGGAATACTTATACCAAACGCAGTGCAAAAATACTGAATGAAGAACGAATAATCCCAAATTTTATTTGTTAAAGCCCTAAATTTTCTTTGATTTATTTGTTTCTTAATATTGGAAATTCCGTATTTCGGTAGAATAGTGCAATTTACGCACCAAATTTATTTAAGGTATCATGGTTACTTGTTTTAAAAATGCCACCCCACAATCTAATTGGGCATGGTACGATGTGGAAAGTCCTTCGGTGGAAGAGCTTGATAAAATAGCCCTTGATTTTAACCTACATCCTGCTGCCGTTCAAGACTGCTTACAGCCAGACCACCTCCCTAAGTTTGAGGAAATGGGTGAATATAACTTTATGATTATGCGGCTTTTTAGTCCAGATGAGCCGCAGAGTACCAGTTTGCGCAAGCTTACCCATAAAGTGGCTTTATTTTTTAATGAAGAAATAGTAATTACTATTCACCGAAAGCCGCAAGCGTTCCTTCAAAAACTTGCTGATGGTTTTGTGCAGAATGGAAAATGTCAGGGTGCGGAACATTTAGTTACTAAAATTTTAAAGCAAGCTTTACTCACATTCGATTTGCCAACCGAGGAATGGCAAAAGGAACTCGATTATTATGAAGGCAGTCTGATTAGAAGGCACCGACCACCAAGTATTCCTAAAGGTTTGTACCAAGTAAAGCAACAAGCAAGTTCCTTAAAGCGATTGCTGCTGGTAACCTTCAGTAGTTTCGATGCTTTTGCCGATGCCTATGAAAACGACCCTTACATTACCGATTTAAGAGATACAACCAAGCGTGTAATGATGGTGTACGACGATATCTTGGAAAGCAGCACTTCACTATTGAATTTGTATTTGAGCTTTAGCAGTGTGCGTACCAATGAAATTATGCGGGTGCTTACCATACTTTCAGCATTATTTCTGCCGCTTACCTTTATAGTAGGTATTTTCGGAATGAATTATAGTTGGATGCCTACTGTAAACGACCCTAACGGTTTCTGGTACATATGTGGGGCAATGGTTTTACTTACTGCAGGTTTGGTATTTTACTTCAGGCATAAAAACTGGATGTAAGAGTTTATTAGGTGGATAAAGTCGCCAATTTTTAAGTGGCTTAAAGCCATCTTATTTAAAGCCAAACTAAATAAACCCACGAAATTTAAAAAAATGATGGAAACAGCCTTAAAATGGGCTAAACTTGCATCTTCATTTTAAGAATATTGGGTTAAGCTTAAACAAATAAGCAGCCTAAAGATTATTAAAATTTGAATAACTAAGCGTATTTGAAGTATTAGCACTTATTTTTGTGCCCAATACGTCAAGTATATAATCTCAGCAACAATACCCAGAATGGCAAAAATTACCTTCGACGGGATACAGATAGAAGTAGCAGATGGTAGCACCATCTTGCAAGCTGCGCGCCAAATTGGTGGCAGTATTGTGCCTCCGGCAATGTGCTATTACAGTACCTTAAAGGGCACTGGTGGTAAGTGTAGGGCCTGTTTGGTGAAAGTAACTGCAGGTAGCGAAAAAGACCCTAGGCCTATGCCTAAGTTGGTGGCTAGTTGTATTACGCCAGTACAAGACGGTATGATTGTAGAAAACACCTTGAATGAAGAGGTACTTTCTACCAGAAAATCTATTGTTGAGTTCCTTCTAATTAACCACCCTTTGGATTGCCCAATTTGCGACCAAGCTGGGGAGTGCGATTTACAAAACTTTGCTTTTGAGCACGGTAACGTAAAGCAGCGTTATGAAGAAGAGCGCAGAGAGTTCGATAAGATAGATATTGGTCAGTACATTAAGTTGCACATGACCCGTTGCATACTTTGCTATCGTTGTGTTTATACTGCCGATCAGCTTACTGAAAAGCGTGTGCACGGCGTAATGAATCGTGGCGATGCAGCTGAGATTAGTACATACATCGCAAATAGCATTGAAAACGACTTCAGTGGTAACATTATTGATGTTTGCCCAGTAGGTGCGTTAACCGATAAAACTTTCCGTTTTGCTAACCGTGTTTGGTTTACTAAGCCAGTAGATGCGCACAGAAATTGCGATAAGTGTTCTGGTAAAGTAGTGCTTTGGTACAGAGGTAACGATGTACTAAGAGTAACAGCTAGGAAAAACGAATACAATGAAGTGATTGACTTCATCTGTAATACTTGTCGTTTCGAAAAGAAAGAAACTTCTGATTGGACTATCGAAGGTCCACGTAAAATTGAGCGTACCTCGGTAATTTCTCAAGGTCATTACTTAGAGGGTACTCAGGTGGCTGATTTTACCAAGCGAGTTGCTCAAGAGCAATACAAAAATATAGACGATTTACCTGTTCAACCTCCACGTCAGCTTTCGCCTGATACTGCCAGATAATTATGGAGCTTACAAGTTTAATAGTTCGTGGACTGGTAATTTTTACGGTGTTTGCCGTTACCTTACTTATTGCCACTTATAGCACCCTAGCAGAACGTAAAATTGCGGGTTTCTTACAAGACCGTCTTGGTCCAGATCGTGCTGGGCCTTTTGGTATTTTACAACCTCTAGCAGATGCTGTTAAGCTTTTCTTTAAAGAAGAGTTTATCCCATCTCACGCTAATAAATGGTTGTTTATTGTTGGTCCATCGTTGGCGATGTTAACCGCTTTAATGAGTTCTGCAGTAATTCCATTTGGTAACGAATTTTCAATTGATGGTCAGTTAATACCAGTACAAGGCATTACAGTAAACATTGGCTTACTATACATTTTTGGTGTAGTATCGTTAGGTGTTTATGGTTTAATGATTGGTGGTTGGGCATCAAATAACAAGTTCTCGCTTCTTGGTGCTATTAGAGCTGCCTCGCAAAACATCAGTTATGAATTGGCAATGGGTATGAGCATTATTGCCGTACTAATGCTAGCTGGTTCTTTAGACCTTCGCCAAATTGTTATTGATCAACAAGATAACGTTTGGAATGTAGTTCGTCAGCCACTAGGATGCGTCATTTTTATAACCTGCGCATTCGCAGAATGTAACCGTACCCCATTCGATTTACCAGAATGTGAGCAAGAACTAGTAGGTGGTTACCACACAGAATACGGTTCAATGAAGTTGGGCTTGTATCTGTTTTCAGAATACATTAATATGTTCGTAAGTAGTGCAGTTATAGCTACCTTATACTTTGGTGGTTATGATGTGCCTTACCTTTCAACTTTAGGATTAGATAAGAATATTGAAACCATTATTGGCATAGTAGCCTTGTTTGGTAAAATCTTCTTCTTCATCTTCTTCTTTATGTGGGTACGTTGGACTTTACCACGTTTCCGCTATGACCAATTAATGAATTTAGGTTGGAAGAGTTTAATTCCTTTAGCTATCCTAAACCTGATATTAACAGGTGGCGGTATTTTAGCTTGGGAACACTTTACCAAATAACCAAAGTACCTTTTCCGCACTACGGATAAACATTCATCATTAGAAAGGAGAGCCGCACCATGCAGCTTAGTAATAGAACAAAAAAGATAGAACCTAAACCGCTCAACTTTTGGGAGCGGATGTATTTGCCCGTTATTTTTCAAGGGTTAAATATTACTATCAAGCACTTATTCAAAAAGAAAGCAACTATCAGATATCCTGAAGTGAAGCGTGAGCTAAGCCCAGTATTCAGAGGTTTGCACATTTTAAAGCGCGATGCCCAGGGCAGAGAGCGTTGCACGGCTTGTGGCTTGTGTGCATTGGCTTGCCCAGCAGAAGCTATCAGCATGCTATCGGCAGAGCGTACTAAAGAAGAAAAGCACTTATATCGTGAGGAAAAGTATGCGGCAGTTTACGAGGTAAATATGCTTCGTTGCATTTTCTGCGGTTTGTGTGAAGAAGCTTGCCCTAAAGCAGCTATTTACCTACAAAAAGATAAATTTGCCCCTGCTTTCTTCGGTAGAGAAGAAGTGATTTACGGTAAAGATAGACTTGTAGAATCGGTTACTAACCGTGCTAAAGTAGGTTTAGACCAATAAAACTGATATTAACCATACTCCTTTTTAACGGCAAACCGTCGTTCAATCTGAGTCAAACTTTAATCAAATGGCCGATAAGCTGTTTTACTTTCTTGCCTTTGTAACAGTGCTAAGTGCACTTATGGTTGTTTTTAGCAAGAACCCAGTACATAGTGTACTGTATCTGATCCTTACCTTTTTCTCCATCTCTGGTCAGTACGTTATTCTGAATGCCCAGTTTTTGGCGGTAGTAAACATTATTGTATATGCAGGTGCCATTATGGTACTTTTCCTATTCGTGATCATGTTCTTGAATATGCGTACGGCAGCAGAAGATGCCCGAAAGCGGAATGCATTGATACAACTAGCAGGAGTTATTAGTAGTGGTTTACTTTTAACTATTGTAATTTCTGCATTGGTAAGGGTAGATATGGCTGCTCATATAGCACCAGCAAAAGCCTTGAATACCCAAGTAGGTATGGTAGAAAACTTAGGTATTGAGTTATTTACCAACTTTTTAGTACCCTTTGAACTAGCTTCTGTACTGTTTATTGCCGCCATGGTAGGTGCAGTATTATTAGCCAAAAGAGAAGAAGGAGAACGAAACGCATTTTAATTGAACAGCCTTTAAGGATTCCTTAGGCCTATTTATATACTGCATACTTTAAAGAATGGAGCTCCAAAGCAATATACCCGAATACTTACGTGCCATACCTCAGGCATACTATTTGTACCTGAGTGCCACCTTGTTTACCATAGGTGTATTGGGCGTATTGGTACGCAGAAACGCACTCATTATATTTATGTGTATTGAGCTAATGCTAAATGCGGTTAATTTACTTTTAGCCTCATTTGCTGCCTACCGTAACGATGCCGCTGGTCAGGTTTTCGTTTTCTTTATTATGGCAGTTGCCGCAGCTGAAGTAGCTGTAGGACTAGCTATTATTGTAATGATTCACCGTAATACCAGATCGGTTGATGTGGGATTACTCAAAAACTTAAAGTGGTAAACTGCGGCTAAACCAGGACTTATTTCGATGGATAACAATATATCACTTGCACTTCTGATTCCGCTTTTGCCATTACTTGGCTTCGTAATTAATGGTATTGGTTTCGGCAAACTGCCAAAGGCATTAGCTGGAACTATTGGTACGCTTACAGTTTTTGGTTCATTCCTGATTACGCTCGTTTTATTTGGCGGTGTGGTAGCAGGTGGCGAAACCATTAGCTCAGTTAAAGCTTACGATTGGATTACCATTACCGATACCTTAAACATCACTTTTGAATACCGTATTGATAGCCTTAGCATTATTATGATGCTTTTGGTTACTGGTGTAGGTACACTTATCCACTTGTACTCCTTTGGGTATATGAGTCACGATAAGGGGATGGGTAAGTTCTTTGCATTCCTAAATCTATTCATTTTCAGTATGTTAATACTGGTGATGGGGTCAGATTATGTTACTATGTTTATTGGTTGGGAAGGTGTAGGTTTATGTTCATTCCTACTAATTGGCTTCTGGAACCAGAATAGAGCTTACAATGCTGCTGCCCAAAAGGCTTTCGTTATGAACCGTATTGGTGATTTAGGTTTCTTAGCGGCTATTTTCTTAATGTATAATGCCTTTGGTACTTCTTCAATTTCAGAGATTTCTGAGCAATTAGGTACTAACTTCAAATCAGGCGACCCTCAGATTTTCTGGATTACTCTTTGCTTATTTATTGGTGCAATGGGTAAGAGTGCTCAAGTACCTCTTTACACTTGGCTACCAGATGCCATGGCGGGTCCTACCCCGGTATCTGCTCTAATCCACGCTGCAACAATGGTTACGGCTGGTATTTATATGGTAGTTCGTAGCAATGTACTTTTCTCATTAGCTCCAGATACACTTCATATCATTGCTTGGGTAGGTTGTATCACCGCAGTTTTAGGTGCTTCAATTGGTTTATTCCAAAACGATATCAAGAAAGTATTGGCTTACTCAACTGTAAGTCAGCTTGGGTTTATGTTTATGGCATTGGGCGTTGCTGCTTACAGCACGGGTATGTTCCACGTACTAACCCACGCATTCTTTAAAGCTTTGTTATTCTTAGGTGCTGGATCAGTTATCCACGCCATGTCTGATGAGCAAGACATTAGAAAAATGGGTGGACTTTGGAAGAAGTTGCCTATTACTTTCTGGACTTTCTTAATTGGTACTATAGCTATTTCGGGTATTCCTCCGTTTGCAGGTTTCTTTTCTAAAGATGAGATTTTAGCAAACCTATATACCCACGATAAAACCATTTGGATTTTGGCAATGGTGGCATCGTTTATGACCAGCTTCTATATGTTCCGTTTGTTGTTCCTTACCTTCTTTGGAAGTTTTAGAGGCACAGAAGAACAAAAGCATCATTTGCATGAAAGTCCGCTTACGATGACATTACCGCTAATGCTACTGGCCGTACTTTCAATGGTTGGTGGATTTATGGGCTTGCCAGCCGTATTTTCTGAACATCATATGTTAGCTGATTTCTTAGGAAAGGCAGCAGGCGTAGTTCACGGTGAGCACTTAGACCACAACACAGAATTTATGTTAATGGGTATTTCGGTAGCCATTGCAGTTGTAGGTTTAATCATTGCATTTGTACGCTACGGAGGCGGTAAAAACGTACCAGTTTCTGATGAGCAAATGACCAACCCAATTACCAAGGTGGTTTACAACAAATACTATGTAGATGAATTGTACAACTTAATCATTGTAAAACCACTACATATCCTTGGCGATATTTCTATGTTGGTAATTGAATACTTGGTTATTGATTTAGTAGTTAACGGTATTGCCCTTACTTCTCGTGTTGTAGGTCTTGGTTTAAGAAAATCACAAACTGGTTCTATTGGCTTCTATATGTATGCCATGGTAATTGGTATTATTTTATTCCTTGCTTATTTCACTATGGCAAGTAACCTATCACTTTAAGCCACTTACCACACTCCCTTACAAGATATTTAGCTTATGCTTTCGCTTACACTAATAATACTTCCTGTAATATGCGGATTGATGGTTTTGGCCTTCAAATCTGATATTGCCAAGTATGTTGCCTTGGCGGCTGCCGTGGCGGAACTAGCAGTAGTGCTAGTCGCCTTTTCGGGCTTCGCTACCAATGCCGATGTACAATACGCTTTTTCAATGCCTTGGATGCCTGAATGGGGTATCACCTTTTCTTTAGGTATGGATGGTATAAGTATGATGCTGGTTTTTCTAGCCGCTATTCTTATGCCTTCAATCATATTGAGTGCCTTTAACAACGAAAAGAAGTTCCCAGCTGTATTTTATGCCCTTATGCTACTGATGCAATCAGGTTTAATGGGTGTATTCTTGGCGCAGGATGGCTTTCTATTTTACTTCTTCTGGGAAATTGCCCTTATCCCAATTTACTTCCTAGCTTCTATTTGGGGTAGCGAACGTAAAATTCCTGTTACTACTAAGTTCTTCATTTACACCATTTTTGGTAGCTTGTTTATGCTGCTATCGATCTTGTATTTGTACTTACACACAGGCGATACGCCTTCAGCTGCTATTTCAGATTTATACAGAGCAGGTAGAAGTCTTGGTCACCTTGAGCAGACCTATGTATTCTTAGGTTTGTTTGCGGCTTTTGCTATCAAAATGCCGTTATTCCCTTTCCATACTTGGCAACCAGATACTTACACAGAAGCACCTACCCCAGCAACCATGCTACTAAGTGGTATCATGTTGAAAATGGGTGTGTATGGACTTATCCGTTGGTTATTGCCAGTTGTGCCTTGGGCGGTTAATGAGTGGACTCCAATCATTATCGTGTTAAGTGTAATTGGTGTTATCTATGGTAGCATTATCGCTATCAGACAAAGGGATATCAAACGATTGGTGGCTTATTCATCTTTTGCTCACGTAGGTTTAATGGGCGCTGCAATCTTCTCTTTAGAAATTGAAGGCTTACAAGGTGCCATTATTCAAATGGTAGCGCACGGTATTAACGTAGTTGGTTTGTTCCACGCAGTTCAAATTATCCGCACCCGTGTAGGTAGAACCTTAGATATTTCAGATTTAGGTGGCATTACGCAATCATCACCTTCACTAACAGTATATTTTATGTTAGTGCTATTAGGTAGTGTAGCCTTACCACTAACCAATGGTTTCCCTGGAGAATTCCTGATGCTGAAAGGTGTATTTATGTACAACCCAATACTAGGTGTTGTGGCAGGATTAACCATTATTCTAGGAGCCGTTTATATGTTGCGTCTGTTCCAAAGCACCATGTTTGGTCCTAAAACAGAGGCTACTCAAAACTTTGCAAAACTTACCTTCTCAGAAGGAATGGCGTTTTTCCCATTAGCAAGCCTTGTGCTATTGATGGGTTTCTTCCCTAATATTTTCTTATCCATTACTGAACCAGCAGCTAAAGCGTTGCTAACTGATGTAGTGAGTGCTGTATCTAATTCTCTGACCCTGAAACCATAACCCTGAATGCTGAGTATCGTTCTGCTTTCTTTTTTCGGCATAGTGAACTTGTTCCTCGGTTTTCAGAAGAACAAAAATATCCTGTTGCCCGCAGCTTTTATTTTCACGCTGATTGTATTTGCTGCCAACCTTGTAGATTTTAACCAACCTATCGATGTATTCGGCGAGTTTAATACTGGCATGCTTACCATCGATAAGATTACCGTTGGGTTTACTGCTATTATCCTTGTGGCTAACCTATTGGTTATCCTCTTAGCTGATAAGTATATCCTAGGTAAGCAATCGCAACCTGCTGAATACTTCAGTATTTTGATGTTGAGTACCGTAGGTGCTATTATGATGGTGAGTTACGACCATCTGCTTATTCTATTCCTTGG
>JAIYDB010000121.1 GCA_027487695.1 Cytophagaceae bacterium
AGGGCGTGGCCTGGTTCAATTTCCTTGATCTCAGAATACTCTATACCGAAAGCAGTTTTAATGGCAGGCTTTTCAGAAGCAATTACAACAACCTCATCATCGGCATAATAATATGCAGGACGAATACCAGAAGGGTCACGCGCTACAAATACTCCACCATAGCCAGTAAGACCAGCCATGGCATAGCCACCATCAAAATCTCGGCAGCTGCGTTGTAGAACCCTTTGTAAATCGATGTTATCTTCAATGGCATCGCTAATTTCTTTGTTCGTGAGGTTCGGCTTTAGCATATCAAATTGGCGTTGCACTTCTTCATCTAAGAAGTGACCAATTTTCTCCATCACCGTAACGGTATCGGCCTTTTCCTTTGGGTTCTGACCAAGATCAACCAGCTTGTTAAAAAGCTCTTCAACATTGGTCATATTAAAGTTACCAGCAACCGCCAAGTTCCTGCTGCGCCAGTTATTCAGACGAAGCATTGGGTGACAAGCCTCTATGGTATTTTCGCCGTGAGTTCCATAGCGTAGGTGTCCTAACCAAACCTCCCCGGAGTAATCTACATTCATTTTTAGCCAATCTGCATTGGTTTTTTCAGCGTCAGGCATGGCGAAGCCTTTGGTAAAGCTTTTTTGTACCTTCTTGAAAATATCGGCAATGGCGGCAGTTTCAATAGAGCGATGTCTGAATATATACTGGTAACCAGGGGGCATATCTAATTTGATATTGATAACCCCTGCACCATCTTGCCCCCTATTGTGCTGCTTTTCCATAAGCAAGTACAATTTGTTGGCGGCGTAAAGTGGTGTACCGTATTTATCGATATAGTATTGCAACGGTTTGCGCAGGCGGATAACAGCTATCCCGCATTCGTGCTTTATTGAATCGCTCATAGGGCAAAGGTAGTTTTTTCAGGCTTTCAATTGAAAAAAAGAATAGGCAAAAACCTTGCCCAATTTCAGCTAAAGTCAAGAAGATATTATTGCATTTAAACACAGCACTTTTCAGCACCACTAAACCTTTCAAATTAGTCCTATAGCCAGCTATTCCAGAAAAAACCTACCACCAAAATAACTATGAAAATCGCCACTAAAATTTGGGCAGGCCACCAAGTTTTGGCAGATATTGGCATTTCTGGCACTTTAGAGTTTGTTTCAAAACCTTTTGGCTTTAGCCAGGCTTGGTAAGGGATATGCAGGTAATAAAACAAGGCTACCGCAGCATTGAGCAAGGCTAGAATACCCATCCATAAATAAAAGGTACTTTTCAAGGCCTGAAAACCTTCAGCTAAAACCAAAAACAAGCCTGCTTTTCCTAAGAATCCTAAGGTTGGTGGCAATCCAATCAAACTTAAAAAAAATACCAATAAGGCAAGCATAGGCCATAAATGAGTTTTGGCCATACCTGCAAACTGGGAAAAAGTAAAGCTTTTCCAGCCGTAATTTTCAAGGATTATGAGTACTCCAAAGTTGGCTAGGCTATATACAATGATATAAGCCAACAGGGTACTGTAGGCTAATTCTGAACCACTTAACAAAGGCAATAATAAATAGCCAGCCTGCGAAACCGTACTGTAAGCCATTGTCCTAATCGGTAGCTTCTGTACCAAGGCAGTTACGTTACCTACTATAATACTTGCCATCGCTACCCAACCTATTAGCTGATATACCTGTGGAATAGCTTGATAAATGGCAGGTAACAATTGCCATAAAACCCCAAGCATTGCCACTTTTGGTACCACACTTAAGAAGGCAACCACTGGCATTGGGGCAACTTCATAAACATTACTTACCCAAACGTGTAAAGGAAAGGCCGAAAGCTTAAAAGTGATACCGCCCAATACAAGTATTAAAGCCATATAAACCGTAAACGGCGATGCCATCTTTAGTCCTTCAATGAATAAAGGATGAGTAAAGTTTAGCGTACCCGTAATTCCATAAAGCCAACTAATCCCATACAACATACAAGCAGATGCAGCCGAACCTTGCAGTAAATACTTAATGCCACCTTCAGAAGCATTTTTGTTTAATGCTGAAGCTGCCAAGAAATAACTACTGAAACTCAAAATCTCAATAGCTAAGTAAAGCACCAACAATTGAGCACTTAACAAACTAAGTAATGCACCCGCTATTGCGCTTAAATAAAAGAAACCTTGTTGAAAGGTAAAGCCATTTTTTCCCCACGAACGTGAAGCAAATCCTATAATTGGTATTGCAGCAAAACCTGCGGTAAACAAATAAAAATACTTGCTCGTCTCTGGAAAGTGAATGGCTCCATAGCCGAGTGATTGACCCTTCCAGGCACTAAACCACCTCAAATAGACTAATCCCGCAATTGGAATAAGTAAACTATAAAGCCAAATAGGATTCGTTTTTTGTCCTTTTGAAAAACCAGGAAGTAGCCATAATAAGCTCACTATAAGTAATAAAAGCTCGGGAAGCAGTCCTGAGAACTTGCCTAACTCCACCCCTAAAACTTGAATATACTCCTGCATTAGTTCAAAGATATTGGTTTAAGACTATTTTTTAATAGAAAACCTACAAGTAATTTCTTTTTCTACTACTTTAGGGTATTGAAACATTCTACTCCTTAATTAACCAGCTGAAAAACTTTATGAGAATTACAAACCTACTATTGCTACTAGCAGTGTTTGCCTTAGTAGCTTGTAAAGGAAAGGAACCTGTACCGGTCTTACCACAAGGACCAGCAGGTAGCGTTTCCCACTATATAGACGGTAAAATCTGGCAAAACACCAATACAGCTGCCGGTAATCCAGATGTTACTGCCAGAAAAACCAAAGGAGGCTTAGAACTTACTGCCAGAAATATCACAGGTACGGATACCACTATTGCCTATTTTTTCCTGAAAGACTTCAACGGGTCAGGCAGAAGGTTTCTGATTAACCCACAAGACTCAACCGCATTTCCAGATACATCGGGTACCTTCGGGTATTTTGGCTTGCAATCTATATTAAAGCGTAGGCAACCAACCATCACGCTATTTGGGACTAGCGGGGTTATTACGATAGATGCAGTAAAGGCCGATAACCTATTACATGGTTCATACTCTATGGAAGTAACCATCAATAGCAAAGAAACCATTATTACTGATGGTAGCTTTAATGGGGTAAGGTTGCAGTAAAAATTTAAGATGGTCTTAAACTGGATTTTAATTGATCGGGATAATTCCTTTAGTTTTATCTGAATCAGGATTTACTGGGTTTTAGGAAAAGGAGGATTTTTTGCAACTGAACATCAATCATACTAAATCATTGAATCATCCAAATCATAGTTCAAACACAACAAAACCGCCAGCCCTAGGGCTGGCGGTTTCTGTTAATCCAACATTACAATCTTTATTTCACTACCAACTTCTGGCTAGCACCGTTAAATTTAACATAGAACGCGCCTTTTGCTGATATAGAAATATTGATTTCATTAGCATTTATTTATAAACACCTAGGATGCTTATTTGCTAAAAGTTGCTTTTAACCAAGCTTCATAACTGGTAGGGGTTGTGTTCTCTGGGGTGCGATGGTAGTCTCCAAAAACATTGTCTTCATTCATGCCTTCTGCCATTTCAGCATATAGGCTAGCCATAGATTCAGATAATCCGAAGCCTAATAGAGCTCCTTTAAATGCTTCTACTGGAATTTGAACATAGTTAACTGCTTCTACACCAAAGAAATTACCCATTGCGGTGGCCATTTCTTTCATGGAATAATGCTTATCGCCAAATAGCTCCTGAACTATATAAGGTGCATTGGTCCAACTTTCTGCATTCAGAATTTCAAATGCTTTAGCTGCAATATCGTGGGTTGCAACAGCAGGAAAAGCTTGGTCCGGATGGTTAGAGCTAAATACCGATTGCTGTCCCTGAATAGTTCCCACATTCGCTAGGGTATTTTCAAAGAAATAAGCAGGACGTAAGGTTACAATATGCTTATTGGTAAGGGCTTGCAACTTTACTTCTTGAATACCTACCCCACGAATAGGACCTGTTTTGCTATCTAACTTATCAGCTGCAATAGAGCTTAAGTTTACCACTTGGGTTATGGCACTTGCTTTTAAACCAGCAATAATATTATCGCCTACAACTGCCTGATATGCTAAGTTATCTGGGGCTATTACATTTGGTGGTATCATTACGAATGCACGATCAGCATCGGCTAAAACGCCAGCCACGAAAGCTGCATCTTCTAAATCGCCAATAGCAAGATGAGCACCTTTACCAGCTAAGTCTTGCAACTTATCGGCACTTCTGCCTACTGCAACCACTGTTTTGCCTGCATCTAATAAATGATGGGCTAATTTTGAACCAATATTTCCTGTGGCTCCGAAAACTACAATTTTCATTGTTTTGAGTTTTTATAGGGTTTATATTCTGTTTGAGTGCGCAAGCTAGGTCATTACTATACTTTTGTCAAGTACCTACTTTTTAGTAGGGTACTATATATTTATAAATTTACTACTTTTGTACCCTTATGAAAGACGATTTTCTGACCAAACAGCAACAATACGAACTCTATGTTTCTGAAAAGGAAATAGCAAGTCCTACCTACTGTTTGCTTACTACCGTAAGTAATTTGATTGGCGGCAAATGGAAAATGCAAGTACTTACCCACTTGCTTAGCGGACCAGTACGTTTTGGGGAAATGAAAAGATATATGCCTCAGATTACTGAAAAAATGCTTATTCAAGCCTTGCGTGAACTAGAAACGGATGGTTTAATCAGCAGAAAGCAATACGAAGAAGTACCGCCTAAGGTAGAGTATTCGCTTACTCAAATTGGGGAAGACCTACGTCCTCTGCTTATTGGATTAGTGAATTGGGGCAAACAGTACGTTTCTACTAAGAAAGAAGCCTGTTCCTTTTGGGATATCCCTTCGCTAAACTAATTCCTAGGAAGCAATTCCCAAACGGTCCAAGTTTGTCCTGAGAAAACTAAGGTCGTGCGCGATTGCAATCGGTAAGCCTTCCACCATTCGTTAGAATTGGCTAATAATCCTGCTCTTGATAGGGGTAGTGTATTAAGGGTAGAAGTAAATACCCGCTTACCTTGTTTAAACGCAGTTGAAATATCATTCTCCAAGGTAGAGTCTGAAGCAACCCCAACTTTTCCTGGTCGAGATAAAGATGTATTTAAGCCACTTTGGTAAGTCAGAATAGCATTTACTTCCGTAGAATAATCTGAAATGTAAAGGGCATCAGGGTTTTCAGAAATGAACTTTGCCTCCTGCTGAAAGGGCTGAAACTCGTATCTATTCAATGGCGCTAAACCCAAACTTACGTTCCAAGCCAATATCCATAGACCTATATTTCTAAGTAAGTTTCCTTCTAAAGTAGGTTGTAACCATAGTATTAATGCAATAGGCAAGCCTACTAAAAACTCTGCATTACCACCTGAATAAAAGCTGAAAGCAAGTAATAAACTTGGGAGTATCCAACCCAATTTTACAGGACTAACCTGAACATTTTTCTTGGTTACCCATAATTGCCAAATTATGTACAAAAAAGCCATTGGCAATAAGGTAAACGCCAAATACCACTTCATATCAAGTCCTGGCAACATAGCAAAGTAACCATGTACTTGGATAAAGCTTCTGCCAATCCCAATGAGCCAAAGCAAAATGGTATTTCCCAAATTCACTGTGGCTAAATTGCCTTCCACCAAAACGTGGAAAAA
>JAIYDB010000045.1 GCA_027487695.1 Cytophagaceae bacterium
TGGTTTCCAGCTACAATGCCAGCAGATATGGTACTTACTTTATTATACTTTCCTGTCAATACTTTTTTACCAAAAATATTGTAGACCTCAAAGGGAGCATCGCCATTTGCATTACTTGGTTCAAGTAAAAATGCATTAGTTGCAGGACCTTCAGGTTGAATAATTTTTCCTGATTTTGAGGTACGCAATATTTTACCATCTTTCAGTACCCATTGCTTTTTCTTCGATTTATTCAATACAGGGCAAGAAACCACACCGCAAGGAATACTTTCTGATGTATCAATAGATATTGATGTGCGTAGGATTCCTAATCTATCAACATAGTTAATCTTATTGGTATCAGGAATTGGTATGAGTGCTTGGAAGTATGTTTTGAGTACATCCCTTGGTTTGGCAAGTGGATACTTTGCGAAGAATGATTCTTGGTCCGATGGCCATAATGCTAGTGCCATTACCCACGCTTCAAAGTTGCGGCTATGTTCAGGGAACTTCAATGCAAACGATGCCAGCGATTCCGTGCTACCAATGCCTAGTTTGAATTGGTAAATCTTTTCAAGGACTAAGTTCCTATTTGGGTGATTAGGATTTTCAGCAACGAATTTTTCTAAGTTTTCTAAACTACCACTAGCCGTTTCTTTTACAAATACCAAGCTATCAATTAGCACTTTCGTTTTCTGAGCTTGGGGTGCTGTAGGGTGTTTGGCTAAAAATTCCTTGTAGCCATCAATGGAGTTAAGCTTTGTTGCCTTTTGGAAATCGATTCCATAAATTTTGTCTTCTGCTACTTCTTTAAACTCACCTTCAGGAAATAGGGCGAGGTAATCTTTAAAGCCTTTAGTGCCTTCTTGAACCGATAGACGTTTGTAATACAAACTATCTATTTTCCTTGCTTGGCTTTTTATGGTATCCAGACTTATCCTGTATTCTAGGAGGGCAATAAGTCTGTTATCGCCAGCGGCATTATAATGATTAGCCGCTTGTTTATTGAACAACATCGCAGAGTCTAACGATTTGCCAATAGGGTTTTTTAAATAGCAATTAGCCAATACAAAATTAAGCCCAGGGTCAAACGGGTAGCTAGGTAGTTCTTTAATAATGTACTCCTTTGCCTTGGCAATATTACCCTCGTTAAAGTACTTGATTGGTTTCTTTAACGATTGAGCAAAGCTGAATTCTGCAGTTAACAAGGTGAAAACCAATAGCCAAATAACCACAAAGCAATTCTGAATTTTCATTGTACTAGGTCTATTGTTTTAGGATAACCTCAATTGTAGAAAGTGATATAAACAACAAAGCCAGGAAAAAATCCTGGCAAAGTTTTAAGGGAGGATGATGGGGATCGAACCCACGACCTTTGGATCCACAAACCAACGCTCTAACCGACTGAGCTACAACCTCCGTGTATTTGGGCTACAAAAGTAAGACAAAATTTACACTGACCAAAATTTAAGTATAAAAAATTGCTGTAATGTCCCCTAAAGGGCTAACTGTAAATTAGTTTGTGAAGCCTACAACCTTTGCGCAACCTTTTGTGTACTACTTACATCTAGTGTATTAAGAGTGTAAACAGCATTTGTTTAGGCAATTAGCTTCAAACAAAACGGTTGTTACGGGTTACAAGATTTTGCAATCAGGAATAGATAATCCCAAGGCGATGCCTTGGGATTATTTGGTTAAAAGGGGTAGGTTTGCCTTACTTCTTAGGCAATTTATTTCCTTATGCTTTTAGTAGAACCATTCCGAATTGAAACGCCCATTTCGGTATTACGTGCAAAAGCGCTTACTTTTCCTGAAGGAATTTTGGCTGCGTATGAACAACTGGATAAGGCCTTACCAAATTACCAATCGCGAACTCATTTCGGCATTTCACATCCTAACCCAAAGGGCGAAATTCAATATTGGGCGGCTATGGCTGTTTTAGATGCGGATAGTGGCAATACCTTTGGTCAAGAGCCATTTGAAATAGCCTCTGGTAATTATGCCAGCATTCTGATTGCTGATTTTTATAAAAATATGCACCTTGTAAAACAGGCATTTAAGGAATTAACCGCCTTGCCTGATATAGATCCTAATGGTTATTGCCTAGAAATGATGGTTAGTTTTAAAGATGTGCGCTGTATGGTTAAGCTCCTTGACCAAGAGTAATGATAAACCAGAAACTTATAAACTGCTTAAAATAGCTTAACTTTACCCTAAATTCAAGAATTTAGTTTAGCCTAAGTTGTTTAGGATACAGAATGGAAAAGAAAATTGTTAAAGTTGGCGATATCAATTGCGGTGCCGATGAGTTGTTTTTAATCTCAGGTCCGTGTGTGATTGAAGAAGAAAGCATTATGATGCGCACCGCCGAAAAACTTAAAGAAGTTTGCGAGCGCTTAAACCTACCGCTTATCTACAAATCGTCGTTTCAGAAAGATAATAGGTCTTCTGCTAAGTATTATAATGGTCCTGGTTTAGAGGAGGGTTTAAAACTATTACAGAAAATTAAGGAGCAATTTGGCTTCCCAATTCTTTCAGATATCCACTACCCAGACCAAGCTAAGCCTGCTGCTGAGGTGTTAGATATTATCCAAATACCTGCATACTTAGTTATGCAGACTACTTTAGTTACTGAGGCTGCCAAAACTGGCAAGGTGGTTAACCTAAAGCACGGACAGTTTTTGGCTCCTGAAAATATGATTAAGCCTGCTGAAAAGTGCATTGAAGCAGGAAATAGCAATGTTATCTTAACTGAGCGTGGCTATACTTTCGGTTACAACGATTTAATTGTTGACCCTCGTGCTTTCTATCACATGAACCAAACAGGTTTCCCTGTGGTATTTGATATTACGCATTGCATCAGAAAATACGGTATCCCGAGTAGCGACCCTAAGGGTGGTGCTCGTGAGTTTATGCCAACTATTGCTAGAGCAGGTGTAGCAGCAGGTGTTGATGGTGTTTTCATTGAAACTCACCCAGATCCTACAAATGCCCTTTGCGATGCAGCAAGCCAATTAAGTGTATATGCTTTAGAAGAATTTATAAAGCCGCTGATTGAATTGCACCAAATTGAAGTAAGCTACAGAAGCAGTAATCCTGTTTTAGCGTAATATTGCATAACACTAGTAAGAACTTAACCGCGACTAAACTTAGCGCAACACCAATATTTTTATATGGAACTGTATCTTGATTCCGTCGATTTTAAAGAAATAGAAGCCGCATTCGATTTAGGAATCGTTACAGGGCTTACTACTACCCCAACTTTCTTGCACAAGCAAGGCATTACCGATATTGACGGTACTATCTTGAAATTGGCCGAAATGGTGCCAATTCTGCAAGTGGAAGCCCTAGGCAAAAAGGCTGAAGATATTGTTGCTGAAGCTCACCGCCAAATTGAAATGGGTTTGAATCCTGAAAAAACAGTATTCAAAATCCCTGTAGATAATGAAGGTATTAAAGCTTGTAGTATGCTAACCAAGCAAGGCATTATGGTAAATGTGCACTTGGTATATACTTTACAACAAGCGTATATGGCTACTTTGGCAGGTGCAACTTATGTATGTCCACTAGTAGGTAGGTTACAAGATCAAGGTCATGATGCACTAGGCTTAGTAGAAGCTTGTGTTGATATGGTTGAAAAATACGGTTTCGATACCAAGATTATGTTCAGCAGTGTTCGCCATGCAGAACACGTACGTAACGCCATTAATGTTGGTGTACATACCATCACCGTGCCTTGGGGTGTGATGAAGAACTTGACTTCTAACAACCTAACTACTTTAGGTGCCGATCAGTTCTTTGAGCATACTCGTTTAACTACTGTTAAGGTAAGCGAAGTAATTAGCGAGCACAACCCAACAGTTGCTCAGTCTGCTACCGTGGCCGATGCCCTTGCAAGTATGAGTGCTTCTAAAACTGGTGCTACTACTATACTAGATGCAAACGGTAAAATTGCTGGTATTTTCACTGATGGCGATTTACGTCGTTTATTGGTTGAAGAAGGAACAAACGCTTTATCGCATCCTTTAGCTAGCTTTGGTACCAAGCAACCATTAACTATTGCACCAGGTGCTTTACTAATGCACGCAGTAGATTTAATTAAGAAGCACAAGGTAGATAACCTAGTAGTTGCAGAAGGCGATATCGCTTTCGGTATGCTAGATGTGCAAGACCTAGTAAAACTAAACGTAATCTAATTTCTAACAGAAATTATTGATATGAACCAGAAGCTAATTGAAGCTTTTGAAACAACAGGAGGGGTATTCAATATCCCTCCTGCTTTGTTTTTAGAGCGATTGAAAAATATACGTGCCTTTGTTTTTGACTGGGATGGCGTTTTTAACGATGGCTCCAA
>JAIYDB010000062.1 GCA_027487695.1 Cytophagaceae bacterium
GAACGCAGAACTTATCAATTGGTAGGAGGCTTGCGCGGTTTACCAGATTTCTTAATTGAAAACGGCGGTTTAAATAGCGGATTGATGATACCGCAATACGCAGCCGCTGCCATCGTTAGTCAGAATAAGCAGTTGTGTACTCCTGCTTCTGTGGATAGTATTCCGAGCTGTAATGGTCAGGAAGACCACGTAAGTATGGGGGCTAATGCGGCTACCAAAGCTTGGCAAGTAGTGAACAACCTCCGCAGAATACTTTCTATTGAGTTGTTAAACGCGAATCAGGCACTATATTTAAGAAAAGAAAAAACGAGTCCTGTTCTGGAAACCGTGTTAACTAATTATAGAGAAGCCCTTGGTTTTGATGGCATTAACACCGACGACGGACAAACTATGAATACTGTTTTAGCAAAATCTGAACAGTTTTTGAAGCAACATTTACCACCTATCCATATTCCACTTGGCGAATAGATTTTACATACTGATTATTGGTTTTATAGGGATATTTGTTTCCATGGTACCAACTTGGGCAAAAGCGCAAGCAGTGCCAAGTCCTTGCTTTACCTTTAATTCAGATTCGGTGGGGTGTGTGCCGTTAACGGTTCGGATTACCTCTTGTGCTTCCGGTGCAGCCACCATTGCCGATGTGGTTTATCAGCAAATAAATACTGTTCCAAAGACATTTACTCCTGCCAATCCTACCTTGAGTGGCAGCAGAACTACCTTTGATTATACGGTGCCAGGGGTGTATTACCTCACACAGTTTATTACTTATGATAGTGCTATTGTAGGTGGTACCAGTGTGAGAAGGCAGGTATCATTCAGTAGGAGAGTAGTGGTTTTAGATGCGCAAACACCAGTACCTACTGCTATTCCTTGTAGAAATAATCAGTTAAAATTAACGGTCCCAAAGCGACCAGGCGAACGCTTCCGAGTAGATTGGGGCAATGGAGTTACCACCATTTCAGCCTCGAACGATAACCCAAGCTACGATACTGTTTACGAATACGATGGTAGTAATTTGGCTCCAACGGTTACTGTAACCGAGATTTTCTGCAACAGAACTGCCACACTTACCCCAGTGCTTAAAAGAAATTTAGACCCCATAGATACCGTATCGCTCAGAAGAGTAGGGGTGAATAGGTTTCGATTTACCATTGGCACCACCGATTTTTACAATTATACCATTGAGCAACAAACAGGTGCTACCACTTATACACCCCTTGCGGTAACCCGAGTAGCGAATAATATTGTTGAATGTAGTCTTGCCCAGCCATATTCAGATACTTGTTTTAGGATTTTAATTGCCGATGCTTGTGGCAATCAGGAGTTTTTTAATCCGCAGTATATTTGCTATCAGTCTATTACTGCCTCGGCATTCAACAATAGCAACAGAATAGAATGGAGAGAAGCTAATTTTTCACCAGCTATTGTGTTTCCATACAGTCTATTTTATAGACTCTTTAAGAATGGGACCGATATTTCAGGTGCTGTTTCAGCTACAAGTCCGACGGTTGATTTGGATGTAATTTGTGGTAATGAGTACTGTTATGAGTTAGAAATGTATGCGGAACAATTAAGGGCATTGGTTACACCAGTTATGCTGAGTTATTCTAACTTATCGTGCATACAGGCCATTAATTCCACAACACCACTGGCAGTTTCAGGTATGCAGATAAGTGTAGTTGAACCAGATATTTGGGTGAAGTTTACAACCATCACACCTGATACGGTGAGTATATACCGCACCAGTATGGATCCGTTTTTAGTAGGAAATCCGCATTTGAGGTTGCCTACCAATACGCCAACATTTGATAGGTCGGTATCGCCAGCTAATTTCAGTTATTGCTATACTGCAGATTATAAGGACTTATGCGGAAACACTGCTCCAAGGTCGGTTTCTGTATGTTCAATCAGATTGCAGGGAGCTTTAGATGGTTCTGGTAACCGAGTATTTAACTGGAATTTATATAATGGGTATGATGTTTTGGGTCTGCCAACCTTTCAAACTTTAGAGGTGCTAGATGCCAATAACAAGATTATTGATAGCGTAACCTTGAATAACGGAGAAATTACCTATTCAGAAAATGTGAAGCGTAATCAATCCAGGGTTATCAAGTATCGCATTAGGTCATCAACCAGATTAGGAGCACCTTCTATCACGTATGGCGATGTGTATAGTAATATGGTTAGTATAGAACAGCCCGCAGTGGTGGCCTTTCCAGATGCCTTTACCCCCAATGGCGATGGCTTGAACGATGTATTTAGACCCGTAGCACCTTATACCAAAGAAATTCTGATGGAAGTATATAATAGGTGGGGTGAGATTTTATACCGAACCACAGAATTGAATACTGGTTGGGATGGCAATTACGCTGGCAGACCAGCACAAAGTGGTCCTTATATTTATTATATACGCCTAGTGGACGATGCAGGCGCAATTACCGAGAAGAAGGGGACTGTAACCTTGTTAAGATAAGTTCTTATATGGAGCAAACAAAGAAGCAGGCTGCCCGTAGGGCAGCCTGCTTCTTTGTTAAATATGTCTGATTAACTAGTTTAAGAATAATATAACGCCACCAATTACTACCAAGTAACTCATGATACCAAGCAGGTATGCTGCTGTTTTGGAATCGGTGTCACCAATGGTTAAAGTGGTTCTGAAGCGATTAATAAGTAAGGTTTTCATCTGGCTTGGAAGAAATTAACGGAACGAAGTTAATAAATCGGTCAGATATTACATAGTTTTTTAGTAAAAAAAATTCTTAATGAAAGTTGCTAATTAGCTTAAAAAGTAAAAAATACAGCCATAAAAAATGAATTTATATGTTTAATTAATTGTAAATCAGTTAGTTGTATAAATTGAGGTTTTTTCTTATTTCAAGATTAAGTTTGCATGTCAATTCTTGAAATTAGGCACCCTTGAAAGGAAAAATTACATAGGTATGGTCTTAATAGACGGCCAATTCCCAGTCGGCTTGCATGGCAAGGAAACGAGCTTCCACCTTAGCGAGGAAGTCAGGATTATCTACTAAGGCAATTACATCGGCCTCAGAAGTGATATCCAGACTTTTAACCTTATAGGTTTGCTCAAACATAGGTGTTTCAAACTTCAGGATATACTTCTCGTTCCAGCTGAACAAGGTAACCTGCATATTAGGCAGTGGGAGGGTTTTAACAACGCGCATAGTAAAGTAATTAAAGTGGCAAGATAGGGGGTAAAGTGGTTATTATACTAATATCTGATGGTTGAGGGTTTTGTACTTGTTTCTATCTTTGGGAATAGTAATGGAAAGTTATAGCTCGAAAATATTTTCTGATGCGGATTTAGCAGTTTCACGTCTTAGAAATGTGTGGGTACACCTCTATAGCCTTAACCTAGGAGTCAAAGGGGCAATAATTACAGTCGTTACAAGAACATCACCACAGTATAATGATTCGAAAGCACCTTTCCCTTTTTGTTACAGTAGCAGTTTTTCTTTGGTCAAATCTTACGATGGCACAAACTAACGATTTAGGCAGCTGGAACACTTTGCATATAAAATATTCCTATACCGATAAAACTAGTCTGTTCGGTGAAGCTCAATTGCGTTCATTAAAGTTTTACAACAACTTTCACTATTACGAATATAAAGGTGGGTTAAATTATAAGGTGCATAAAAATGCAAAACTAACCATGGGTGCAGGTAGTTACCAAACTTATAAAGAAGGCGGCGATTTTATTAGACCCAAAAACAACGATGAATTTAGAATTTGGCCTCAAATTATTCTATTTCAATCTGTTGGAGATTTGAAAATTGAACAACGGTATAGAGCAGAATTACGATGGACAAGCAATGGCTACCGCAACCGTTTTCGTTACAGACTTGGAGTTTCCTATCCATTTGGTAAAGAGCGAAACGACTATAAGCCTTACCAATTGAGTATTAGTAATGAGTTGTTTTTTACTGATAATGAGCCTTATTTTGAAAGAAACAGATTGTTATTTGCATTCAATTATAAGCAATCTAAATCTACAACATTTCAGGTGGGTTACTTACGCCAATTCGATTACAAAATTAATGACGAAACAGGAAGAAACTTTCTTGTAATAGGCATCTACTTCGATATCCTTAGAAAGAGAATATCGGAGGTTGAAAATACCCCTGAGATAAGAGATAATTGATAAAGCCAGTGGTAGTTATTTGTGGGAGAGGGTTTTGCAAGGCGCAGTATTTGATTCAATACATATATTTAACCAAAAAAGCCATAAGTTCCCTTATGGCTTTTGTATTAAATTATCAATCCCGACTACTTACCCGTTAGCAATACCTTTTGGGTAGCTACTTCTTTCTGGTTTTCAAAAGTGATGAAGTGTAAACCAGTGCCAGGCAAGTTAATAAAGCTTTGGCTGGTTTGTCCCTTGGTTATGGCAACTGTTCTAATGGTTTTGCCTATGATATTTCTGATTGCAATTTGAGATACTTCAGTTGGGATATTGGTAATCTCGATGTTATTACTGCCTACTTTAATAGTGGTTTGGCTTTTGATTTTTTGTGCTAAAGAAGTGGGCTGTAATATATTACTGGTATCGGCACAAGGACCACGGAAGCAAACTACTTGCAAGGTACCAGTATTATATTGTGAATGAACTAGGTGATTAGTGCTCTCTGGCAGATTCAATCGTACTCCATTAAAAAACCATGCAAAGCGTTCTACAAAGCCATCAAAATCGTCAATTGATACACGGATAGGATCAAAGGCATCGTCTACATAAATGGTACGTGGCCTGCGTGCCTGAACATTTACTCTTCTAAAGCCTGGAGAACTTTGACAGCTACCAGCGGTTACTTGTAAAGAATAGGTGTTTTGCGTGGTAACGCGTATGGTTCTGGTGGTTTCGCCTGTGTTCCATAGGTAGCCGAAGTTGCCTAGAGGTCCTTCTAGTTCTACACTTTGTCCCTGACAAATACGATCTGGACCTAAAGCATTAATAGTAGGTGCCCAAAACTGACCACCTCCTACGTTTACTCTTTGTCGGTTACTTACTACTAAACCTGAAGGCGATAGCACTCTTAAATCAAAAATACCAGCTACTTGGTCTTGGCCAACGGTAAGGTTTAATGTGCGTGCATTACCATCAGTTGTGTTGGCTAATGAGCCTCTCCAAGCAGGTACTTCACTATTAATATCGTACAAGAATGCTACTAATTGTGTGTTATTAGTTCCTGTTTGTAGGGTAAGGTCGGTGGTAAAACTAACTGTCCCATTGGTACAGATATCGCCTGAAACATTGGTAATGGTGATATTTTCTGTTTTTAGGGTAAATGTGTATGGTGTAGTGAGCACATCGGTCCCATTGGCAATTGTTATTACCCCATTTACATCGCCTGGTGGCACGTGAGTTTCAAGGGTGTTAGCGTCAATCATCCCTGTTCCTCTGCCTTGGATACCATTAAAACGGACGATGGTATTGGCAGTAAAGTTAGAACCAGTAAAACGGATGGGGAAATCAGTAGAGGCGGTTTGCGTAGTAATTGCAGTTACTGCTGGCATTTGAGCAAATAAATTATTGCTTGCCATGAGTAACACAACAATAATTATTGTGGATACTATTCGTTTCATTCCGAAAAATAAGAAAAAATATTATTCAACAAAATAAAAAATAGGTAAAAGTCTTAAAAGGGCCATTCAGCATAGCCATCTTGCAGTTCATATACCTTTCTGAATCCTACTGATTTCATGAATTGCATTGCCTCCGACGACCTATAACCCGATTCGCAATAGAGTAAATAGGTTCCATTTTTGGGGAGTTTTGCAATGGTTTCGTTAAATGCCTTATCTAAATAATCAATACGAATAGCCTCTTCAATATGCCCTTTTTCCCACTCAGGCTCTGTTCTTAGGTCTATTATTGTGGTATTCGGCTTCTGCATCAATTTCTGGAACTCATTGGCAGTGATGGTTTTAAAGGTTCCTCTGGGTAGGGGAGTACTTATGCTGGCGCCTCTGCCCCTGCCTCTTCCTCTGCCACGTTTCCCTTTTCTACGCCTTCTTTGGGCTTCTGCATCTGATGCTAATAGACTTAGCATCAATATAAAAACTAGCACCAATACCCCTTTTCTGGAGGTTAAAACATTACGTATTTGGTGCAGAAATCTCATATCTACTGAGGCTAATGTTTATTGGTTTTGCCTCAAAAATATTAACTAAAACACAGCAATACAAGGGTATTGGTTTTAGTCGCTTGCCTACTTCATTAACATAATGGTATTGTTCCAGGTATCGTACCAGGCTTGGCGCAGGTGAGAACTTCCAATAGATAAGGTTGAAATTACAATTGGAAAGAAGCCTAGGAATATGAGTAAAAACCTAGCGATACTTCTGTAAAAGGCTTTTTGAAAGGTTACAGGTTCTTGGGTATCTACATCAATTAAAATCATGCCTGTGAGTCGGTTGCCAATTGAACCGCCCTTACTTTCCATGAGAGGTAGTAATAGCAATAGGTATAAAAAGGCAAAAGCAATCAGGAATAAATCGGCACTTAATTCTACATTGTTAACCGATATTTCGAAGGAAAACAAGGTGTTTCTGAATAGAACTCTGGCTACTAAATATAAGAAAACGAGTAACACAGAATCGATAATGCCTGAGCCAATCCTATTGCTTAACGAGGCTATGCTATGGGAGTGAAGTGTATTGTTCATAGTGATCAGTGGTAATTAGTTAGCTTTTTGCTCAACCACTTTTACTAGCACTATTTCAGATAAGGTAAAGATTGATTTACTGTGGGGCTTTCTGATTTTTACCAAACCACTTTTGGAAGTATCTGGTCCTATCACTTGAAAGGTTTCGCCTAAGTACTGAAATAGCTCGCCAATATTAAGGGTTGCTAATGTTACATACTGCAAACTGAGTTTATGTAACCGCAAAAGATCAGAATGTTCTGGCATTGCCACCCGTGCACTGAGTTGTACCAGGAGGTTTCTGCCTTCGAATAGTTGCAGACAAAGTGCTCTGGTTCTGCGCTTTTCAATTAATTGAAAAGGTTTTTGGTTATGTATAAAGATAGTACCTATTACCAACGATTTTAATGCAATGGTGCCAGAGTCTTCAAACTCTTCATCGGTGTAGCGAAGATGGTGGAGCAAATCTGCCGAGAAGCAGGCGCTAGTGCGTTCGCCATATAATTCATTGGTAAGGGTAGTTAGCTGTCGCTTACTAAAATTGGCAGTATTCAAAACGGGTTCTACCAATTGCTTAAAAGTTTCTTGCCAAGCCGTACCGTGCGGCGCCTCGGAGCGTTTAGGACTATTGGCTACCAACCAATGCGCTATTTCGTGCAGGAAAACGGTAAGGAACAATTGCTTGCCTAGCCCTGCATTTATCCTGATTTCTTCTTCTAAAATTTGACCATTAAGCTGCTTTCTGATGTAAGTACCGAGGATAGTTTCCCTTGGCTTTACAATCCGCACCTTTAATTTATAGGATTTAATAAGCCCAATACAGTATTCGGCTGCTGGTTCTGGAACCAAAGAACTGATGGGGATATTTTTATGTACTGCTTTGGTAGCCATTGTGGCTTACAAATATTGTTGAATGTGGTAGAGGTAGTGCAATTATACTTGGCAATTTTTGGGTATTTTTGCACTCGTATTTTCGAATATACTATGACTTTGCGATTTCAACAACTACTTCAATTTATTTGTTTAGGACTTATTGTGCTTTCTGCTTGTAAAGGTCCTAAGGCGGTGGCTCCTGTGGCTCAATATAGTGGCGATAAAGCCACTCGGGTGAAGGAGGTTTCTATACTGAATATCCCTGTTGAATTGCCTGCATCTGATATTGAGCGACAAATAAACGCCCAAATTGGTAATGTGATTTACGAAGATAAATCGCTTGACGATAACGGTGGCGATAACCTAATGCTGAAAGTAAGCAAGCGCGCTCCTATTAAATTAGTACCTCTGAATAATTCTTTATCTATTACCGTGCCTGTAAATATTTGGTGCAAGGTAGGCTATAAGGTGGAGCAGCTAGGGATAAGCTTAAGCAAATACGAAGAAACCGAATTTGCCATCGATATTAAGTTTGGCACCAAGGTAGGTCTGGACCCTAATTATGTGCTTACCACTGCCACTATTGGCAATGGCTTTAACTGGATTAAGAAGCCTACTATTACCCTAGCGGGCTTTCAAATACCGATAGATGCCATAGTAGATAGAATTATTAAAGACCAGCAACCAGAAATTGCCCGTATCATTGATAAAGAGGTGAAGGGACAAGTAAACCTGAAGCCGATGATTAACCAAGTTTGGCAAACGCTGCAAGCCCCATTCTTAATTAACGACGAGTATAAGGTATGGTTAAAGCTTACGCCCCAAGAGTTACAGATGACCCCTTTAGCGGCAAAGGGCAATAACTTAAGAACTACCATTGGTTTAAAGGCAGTAACCGAAACTGTAGTAGGGGCTGAACCTAAGGGAACCCCTGTGCCTTTGCCTAACTTAAAGGTTGTTAGCAATGTGCCAGAGCTATTTGAAATAGGCTTAATTAGCAAGATAAGCTTTCCTGAAGCAAAGGCTTTGGCAATGAAGCAATTGGCAGGCAAGGTATTTGAGTTCCAAGATGGGAAGCGCAAGATTAGCGTTACCAATATAGATATGTACGGACAAGGCAGTCAGGTAATTTGCGCTATTGAAATGGTAGGTAGCCTAAATGCCAAGGTGTACTTACGTGGCACCCCATTCTTTGATGCTGCTACCAATAGCATTAAATTTAAAGACCTTGACTACGACCTAGATACCCGCAACAAAATGGCGAAGGTGGCGAACTGGCTATTTAAGGGCAAGTTCCTAGAAATGATGAGTCCCTACTTTAATGTATCTATTGCGGACCAACTGGCGGAGGCACGCAAGCAAATCCAAACCAATATTGCAGGTAATAAAGTAAACGACAACGTAAGCATTAAAGGCAGCCTCGCCTCTTTACAGCCAGATAATATCTATGTAACCCCAGAAGGTATGGAGGCAGTAATTAAGGCTAGTGGTAAGTTGGAGGTGTTGTTGAGTGGGTTTTAGGAAAATTTCCCCCTAACCCTCAACATCTTAACCCATTATACTATCCCGAAAATATTATGCCTGCTACCTGTAGCGGGCTTTATTTTTTTACCTATCTTTGCAGTCCCAATGCGAAGTTGGGCTCTGTCCTGATTGTCAGGCAGATGTATCTTTAACCACAAAAGCTAGGCAGGTTTTTCCAAGTATTAAACCTGTATAGTGTTCACCTTTAATACTTGGGTTGTTTTTATGACTAACTCTCCAGACAATTTTAACTGGGACAGAATCAGTAACAAAGGCTTTGGCGGCGGTTATAGCCAAGCTGAGTTCGATTCAATGGCAGCTATGTTCGACGCTACGTTGAGCACAGTATCAGAAAATTCGGTAGTACAAGCTACCGTAGTAGGAATTACCGATAAAGATGTAATTCTAAACATTGGCTTCAAAAGCGATGGTTTGGTTCCTTTGACCGAATTCCGCGATATGGAAAGCCTTAACGTTGGCGATGTGGTTGATGTGTTCGTTGAGAACCAAGAAGATACCGCTGGTCAGCTTATTCTTTCTCGCCGTAAGGCGCGTATTGCTAAGGCCTGGGAGCAAATCCGTGGTGCTTTGGAATTTGATACTGCCATTGAAGGTTTGGTGAAGCGCCGTACCAAGGGTGGTTTAATTATGGACATTTTCGGCGTGGAGGCTTTCTTGCCTGGTTCACAAATTGATGTGAAGCCAATCCGCGATTTCGATGTGTACGTAAACCGTCGTATGGAGGTGAAGGTTGTAAAAATCAACAACACTAACGATAACGTAGTAGTTAGCCATAAGGCGCTAATTGAAAAAGATCTAGAGGCTCAGAAGTCTCAAATCTTGAATAACCTAGAAAAAGGTCAAGTACTAGAAGGTACTGTGAAGAATATGACCAGCTTTGGTGTATTCATCGATCTTGGTGGTGTTGATGGTCTATTACACATTACTGATATTAGCTGGAGCCGCATTAACCATCCGGAAGAGATGTTGAAGCTAGACCAGAAAGTAACAGTAGCGGTTCTAGATTTCGACGAAGAGAAGAAGCGTATCAGCCTTGGTATGAAGCAACTTTCTTCACACCCTTGGGAATCACTTCCTGCTGACCTTGACGTAGGTAGCAAAGTATCTGGTAAGATTGTAAACGTGGTTGATTACGGCGCGTTTATGGAAATTATCCCAGGTGTTGAAGGCTTAATCCACGTTTCAGAAATGAGCTGGAGCCAACACTTACGTAACCCATCTGACTTCTTAAAAGTAGGCGACGAAATTGAAGCAGTAGTTACTAAGATTGATCGTAACGCATTCCAGATTAGCCTTGGTATTAAGCAATTAACTGAAGATCCTTGGACTCGTCAAGATCTAATTGCTAAGTATGGCGTAGGTTCAGTACACGATGGTATAGTTCGTAACACTACTGCATTTGGCTTGTTCGTAGAACTTGAGCCAGGTATTGATGGTATGGTTCACGTATCTGACCTTAGCTGGACTAAGAAAATAAAGGATCCGAAAGAATTTATTAAGCAAGGCGAAACCCTTCAAGTAATTGTTTTAGAACTAGATGTGGAAAACCGCAGATTAGCTTTAGGTCACAAGCAGTTGGAGCAAAACCCTTGGGATACATTTGAAACTATCTTTACTATTGGTTCAATCCACAAAGGTTCAATCACGAGCAAGGTAGAAAAAGGTGTAGCAGTAGAATTACCTTACGGTGTTGAAGGTTTAGCAATGGCTAAGCAATTGACTAAAGAAGATGGTTCAATTGCCGATGTGGGCGAATCTATCGACTTCAAAGTTGTTGATTTCAACAAAGAAGAGCGTAAGATTACCTTAAGCCACACTGCAATTTTCACAGCTGAAGAGAAAACTGAGAAGAAAGCGAAGACCACAAAATCGTCTAAGGCATCAGCTGATAGCGATAACGGTCCAGCGGCAGCAGTTTCTAACGAGGCATCTGCAACCGGAATGGATGAAGATGGTACCCTTGCAGCGTTGAAGAAGCGTTTAGAAGGCGGCGAATAATTAGTTGCCTTAAATAATAGGAGCAGCCTCGTTGAAAAACGAGGCTGTTTTTTATTACCCCAAATTCATTTCATACCTCACCGTTCTGCCAGCACCTGTTTGGATTAATGCCCCTATTTCTGCTAAGTGTTGTAAGTGACGGGTGGCAGTAGCTTTGGAAACAGAGGTAATGCCCATATACTTTTTAGCGGTGATGCCTCCTTCAAAACCAGCGGTGCCTTGGTCGAACATTTTATTGATTACTTTCAGCTGGCTTTCGTTAAGGTTATCCTTATGTAATTCAAAGAATTTTGATTTGGCTAAGGTGAATTGCACTACTTCTTTTGCATTTCGTTGGGCAGCTAAAATTACTTGGGTAAAGTAGATAAGCCAATCGGTTACTTCTAAGCTACGTTGGGCATTTTTCAGGGCGTTGTAATAGGCTTTCCTATCTTCCTCTATTGCTAACGAAAGACTTAATTGTACGGGAAGGCCAAGCGATTGCGATAGTGCCTTTTCAGCTAGGGCCCTGCCTATACGTCCGTTGCCATCCTGAAAAGGGTGGATGCTTTCAAAGTACAAATGGGTAATGGCAGCCTTTATAAGGGCAATACTTATTTTGCTTTCCGTAGGAAAGGAGGCGGAGTTATACCAATCCACCAATCTTTCCATTTCAGTAGGTACGGAATCAGAAGGTGGTGCTTGAAAATGAACTATCTCTCTTCCAATTGCACCTGAAATAATTTGCATCGGTTCTGAACCAGTTCGCCAAATACCACTACTAATTTGGGATTGGTGACTAAACAGTAGTTGGTGCCAGTGGCACAACATTTCTGTTGAAAGTGGTTTTAGGTAGGAATTGCGTACTTCTAATAGTAGTTGGGCTATGCCTTTTATTCGCTTATCTTTTTGGTTATCAGGCGATAGATCTATTCCTAAATTCCTTTTGATAGACGATAGCACTTCAATTCTGCTAACCACCTCGCCTTCAATTTCAAAGTTCTTTACCCCTTCTGTTGCTATGGTTTGTAATAAAGTTTCTTGGGCTAAGGAAGTACTTAATCCTTGCAAGAGTCCTTGAATTTGACCGTATTCTTGGGCAAATTCCAGGGAAATCGGTTCCAACACACTTATATGGTAAGTGAAATTGGGCCATTCAGGAAATTGCCAGTTGTAAGCCATGAGCCGATTAAGATTGCTATTCGGCTCAAATATAAGCAAAAAAATGAGCCGATTAATTCAATTAATCGGCTCATTCAGTAATTGGTAAGGGTAACGACTACTTGTTCGCCTTACCTGCTTGGTATATTTTCTCAATGATTTCTACCACTTTAAAGCCTTCCATAGCATTGGTGGTAGCAATTGAGCGTCCCTTTAGGGTGGCAACTACGTTTTCAAAGATATAGTGGTGGTTAGCAGCACTACCTTTATAAGCACCATAATCGTTAGCCTCGTTTACAGGATCTAGTTGAGGCATGGTATAGTCCTTAATGTGGCAAACTTCTACATCGTTCATGTATTGTCCGCCTACTTTTACACTGCCTTTTTCCGCAATAATTGTAATGCTGCTTTCTAGGTTTTTATCGTAAACACTGGTGCTGAAGTTAATACAACCTGCACCACCTTTTACGAAATCGAAAGTCACTAAACCGCTGTCTTCAAACTCTGTAAGTCCTTCGTGGTTAAAGTCATAGAAGCGAGCGTTAATGTTCTTGATATCGCCAAACAGCCAGAACATAATATCTATGAAGTGACTGAATTGGGTGTAAAGGGTACCACCATCTGTTTCGGCACTGCCTTTCCAATTGCCTGGTTTGTAGTAGCGTTCATCGCGATTCCAGTAGCAGTTTACTTGAACTAAGTAAGGCTTACCCAAAATTCCTTTAGATACTATTTCCTTTAACCAAGCCGATGGGGGAGAGTAGCGGTTCTGCATTACGCAGAATACCAACTTACCTACCTGTAACGATTTGAAAATGATTTCTTCGCAATCGGCTTTAGAAAGCGCCATTGGCTTTTCTACCACAATATGATGCCCGTGTTCTAAGGCCAATAAAGTTTGTGGGGCGTGCATATTATTTGGCGAGCAAATACATACCACATCGTATTCCAAATTGCTTTGCAGCATTGCTTCAGCACTTTCAAAGAAAGGAATTTGAAACTCGGCTTCAATACCTGCTTTTAGGCTTGTATTGATATCTGCCATGGCTACCAATTCACATTCTGGATTGCGGGTAATCATACTCGCGTGGCGTTTGCCTATATGTCCGCAGCCAATAATGGCGTATCTTATCTTCTTATCGGTCATTGGGGGAATTGTAATAAGTACTTTTTTAAAGTTGTGAAGGGTTATGTTTAATTACAGTTTATGAACTGCTCCGTTTTCTAATTTATATTTTTCGCCGCTTTCAGGACAAGTGGCAATGCCATCAGCATTGAAATGCAATCGGTGGCCGTATTCGCTCATCCAACCCATTTGTTTAGCAGGATTCCCTACCCATAGGCTATAAGGTGGACAATGTTTGGTTACCACTGCACCAGCGCCAATAAAGGCATATTCGCCAATATCGTGTCCGCAAACAATAGTGGCATTCGCACCAATGCTTGCACCTTTTTTTACTCTTGTAGTGAGGTATTCGTTTTTGCGAACTATGGCAGAACGAGGGTTAATTACATTGGTAAACACCATACTAGGTCCAAGGAAAACATCGTCTTCACAAATAACACCTGTATAGATGCTCACGTTGTTCTGCACCTTAACATTATTACCCAATACTACATTGGGAGAAATAACCACATTCTGACCGATATTACATTTTTCGCCAAGGGTACAATTGGGCATTATATGGCTGAAATGCCAAATTTTAGTGCCTTTTCCTATGGTGCAACCCTCGTCAATTACAGCGGTAGGGTGGGCATAAAAATCGGTTTCTGAATGGTTTTCCACTTATAAATAAGTATTTGGGTAATGGTAAATGCGGGCTAAAGTTAAGGTTTTAAGTGGTATAGCGGTTATAGAAACTAGGGTTCTGCAAAACTTTCGGTGGGGTAGGTGGTTTCTGATTGTATAAATGCACGTATTTTTACAGAAATTAAGGCGTTTAAGTAATACTTAATTGCCTCGTATTCCTCCTAATGCCAACCATGGACCATTTATTTTCTAGTTACGCTAATTCGCTTACCCAATACCAACGCAGGCAAACCATTGAAGTGAAAATAGGCGATGTTCCTTTAGGGGGAACCAATCCTATCCGTATTCAAAGTATGACTACTGTGGACACGATGGATACCATGGGTTCGGTAGAGCAGGCCATTAGAATGATTGATGCAGGTTGTGAGTATGTGCGCATTACAGCACCATCGGTTAAGGAGGCGGCTAACCTAGATAATATCAAGAAAGAGCTTCGTAAAAGAGGGTATAATACCCCTTTGGTGGCTGATATTCACTTTACCCCAAATGCAGCTGAATTAGCGGCAAGGTTGGTAGAAAAAGTGCGTATTAACCCAGGTAATTATGCCGATAAAAAGAAGTTTGAAAACATTGAATATACCGATGCTAGCTATCAAGAAGAGCTGGAGCGCATTAGAGAGCGTTTCTTGCC
>JAIYDB010000127.1 GCA_027487695.1 Cytophagaceae bacterium
ATAACCCGATGGGATATTTTTAAGTTACAATACAGACTGCCACGTCCGTTGTTGCAAGTTCCTTATGACTTCTTCAACTGGGTAAACAGAAAACGATTATTGAAAGAAAATTCTGGCTTAGTTACAGGTATAAAAGCTGCCGATCATTTTGTGGCTCCGAGTAATGGTTCTGAGTTCGACTTATTTGTACTTGCTAAAAAATAGCCTGAATAACACTAAAGTTTTTTCTTTAGGTTGTGCAAAGCTATCTTAGCGCATTGAAATTAATAGCCTCCGGGCTTCAACAACTTTATCCCAATACTTAAGCATTGGCAATGAGAGAGATACAATTCAGAGAAGCCCTACGTGAGGCGATGAGCGAAGAAATGCGTCGCGATAACACGGTCTTCTTAATGGGTGAAGAAGTAGCAGAATATAACGGTGCCTATAAAGTAAGCCAAGGAATGTTGGACGAATTTGGCGCTAAAAGAGTAATAGATACCCCAATTGCTGAACTAGGTTTCGCTGGTATTGGTGTGGGTGCGGCTATGAATGGCTTACGCCCAATTATTGAGTTCATGACTTTTAACTTTTCATTAGTAGCAATTGACCAAGTGATAAACTCGGCTGCGAAAATGATGAGTATGAGTGGTGGTCAGTATTCGGTCCCTATCGTATTCCGTGGACCAACTGGTAGTGCGGGTATGTTAAGTAGCCAACACAGCCAAAACTTTGAAAACTGGTATGCAAATACCCCAGGCTTAAAGGTAGTAGTTCCAAGTAACCCAGCAGATGCTAAAGGTTTGTTAAAAACTGCCATCAGAGATAACGACCCAGTTATCTTTATGGAAAGCGAATCGATGTACGGCGATAAAGGCGAAGTACCTACAGAAGAATATCTAATCCCAATTGGTTCTGCTAAAATAGTAAGACCAGGTACAGATGTTACTTTAGTAAGCTTCGGTAAAATGATGAAGGTTGCTTATGCGGCAGCTGACGAAATGGCGAAGAACAATGTATCTGTTGAAGTGATTGACCTTCGTTCTGTACGTCCTATCGACTATAAGACAATCGTTGAATCGGTTAAGAAAACCAATAGATTAGTAGTTTTAGAAGAAGCTTGGCCATTGGCAAGTATCTCATCTGAATTGGCATACCACATTCAACGTTATGCATTCGATTACTTAGATGCACCAGTAAACAGAGTAACATCAAGAGATGTGCCTTTGCCTTATGCACCTACGTTAATTGAGGCTATTTTACCAAGTGTTGACCGCACAGTAAAAGCATTAAACGCCGTATTATACCGCTAATTCTTGCATAAAATTATACAGAAGTTCCTGCAATAAACCCGCAGGAACTTCTTTCTGTATCTATGGCATATATCCTCAGTATTGAAACGGCAACTGCCGCTGGTTCTGTAGCCTTGCACCACAATGGGGTGCTAAGGAGTGCTTTTTATATGCACAATAGCCATAGCCATAGCGGAAGTATAGCACCTGCCATTCAGTTTATTATGAATGAAGCTGGGGTTTCATTACAAGATTTAGATGCCATTGCAGTGGGTAGTGGTCCAGGAAGTTATACGGGTTTGCGTATTGGTATGAGCACCGGTAAGGGACTGTGTTACAGTTTGGGCAAGCCTTTAATTGCCATCCCAACTTTGCAATTGATGGCAGCTGGTATGGTTGATGCTGTTCCGAATAACTGCCTGCTTATGCCGATGTTAGATGCCCGCAGAATGGAAGTTTTTACTGCCCTCTATAATACTGACTTAGAAGAAGTAAAGGCAGCCAAGCCTTTTGTGCTTACTGATGAGCAATCGCAAGCAGAATGGTTTGAAGAAAATATATCTGTTATCATAGCTGGTGATGGGGCAGCTAAAGCGGTGGAACCTTTGCAAAAGTTTGGCATTCATTTGAAAGCAGACTTTAACCCAGATGCTCGTTTTATGGGTCAGTTGGCGTTAAAGGCTTACCAAAATGCTCAATTTGAGGATGTTGCCTACTTTGAGCCCTTCTATCTGAAAGAACCTATAAGTAAAACCTAGCCTTGAATCAGTTAGAACAAATTACCATTGCTGTAATTAGGAAGGTTGCACCCATAAGTGAAGCTAAAGCCCTGATGATCAATAATTTTATCTGGCTATTTGCCGATAAAATTTTGCGTATGGGTGTGGGTTTGATTGTCAATATCCAGATTACAAGGTTTTTAGGTCCTGCAGGGGCTGGTTTGTTCGATTCATCAATTGCTTTGGCGGGGATGTTTTACCCCTTGGTTACCCTTGGGATGGACTCTATTGTACTGCGTGACCTTATCAAAGAACCCGAACGAAAGGCGGAGATACTGGGTACCGCCTTGCGCTTAAGGGTGATTGCTGCCACCTGTGCCATATTCTTAGCGATGGGCCTAGCCTTTGGATTAAACCCTAACGATACCGATTATATTACGATGGTTGGCATTCAGATGTTAACCCTACTTTGCCTAGGTTTCGATGTGCCAGAATTGTACTACCAAAGTTTAACTAAGAGCAAATACACGGTTTATGCCCGTAACATAGGATTCTTGGTGGCGGTGCTATGGAAAATCTACTTGTTATATACCCACGCCAATGTATATTGGTTTGTTACTGCGCTAACCTTAGAAACCCTGATAGGGGTAATTTTAGCCTACCGATTTCTATGGAAGCAAGGCATTAATCCTTTACAATGGGTGTTTAACAGTAAGCTTGCCAAAGAAATGGTAAAGGCAGGCTTCCCATTATTGCTCAATGGTTTTGCGGTATTGGTCTTTATGAAGATAGATATTGCGATGATTAAGCAAATGCTCGGCAATAAAGAAGCAGGTATTTACGCTGCCGCGGTCCGACTTTCAGAGATTTGGTACTTTATCCCTTTCGCTATGATAGCCTCAGTGGTGCCTACTTTGGTAAAGGTGCACGGAACTAATATGGCTAGCTATTACCTGAAGTACCAACGCCTGTTTGATTTACTGTTTTGGTTTTCGATTATTATGGGCGGCATATTGGCAGCACTGAGCGATTTTATAGTCCTCCTGTTATACAAAGCCCCCTTTGCTGAATCGGCCGATATACTGAAACTACATATTTGGAGCGGGGTATTTGTGGCTATTAATACAGCTAGCAGCTATCACTTTACCTATGCCAAGGCACAAAAAATTGTGTTGGCAAAAACCGTTATTGCGGCAGCTTTAAACGTAGTGCTTAATATATACCTTATCCCAATTTACGGCGGGTGGGGAAGTGCCTTAGCAACCCTTATCTCTTATGCCGTAGCAGGACACTTTAGCTCCGCCTTCTTTAAAGAATCACGGTTTATGTTCTTTATGTTTTACAAGAGTATGAATCCTGTGGCTGCCTTTAAGCGGATTCGGATGAATGGGTAGGAGGGATTTGAGTTGCGCTGGTTTTAACCTGTGGGTAGCTTGTTTAAAATTATAGGGCTTTAGCCTAAATTTAATTTTTTATATATTTGGGAATGAGAAGACAAGGCAATAGAATAGGACTGTTTGCGAATATGGGATTAGCAGTTCCACATTGCGGAAATGTGCAGCTACGTTTTCATTGCCTAATAGGTGGAATTATAAATAGTCAATTTCTAAGTCTTTATGAAATTTAAAATATTAAAGGTATTGATTTTACTTATTATACTTGTTCAATCAGCTTTAATTAATTCTTGCGCTCCTAAAGATGCATGCAATAATCAGAATTCTGAATTATTAAAATTAGAGTTTTTTATAAAAGTAGATAGTTTATATTATCAAAATCACAACGAGATTGTAACTGGAAAGAAGGTAGATAACACCTCAAATGAATATGCTTTTTGGGGATTTTCGCCTCACTTAAGTAGTTTTATTGAATCTGGAGATGTATTTATAAAGAATAAAAATAGTAAATTCTATTGCGTTGTAAAGAAAAGTAACTATTTTGTATTTTTATTGGACTGCAATAATTTTAATAAATCTACAAGGCTCTTTAAGTTTGAAAGAAAGATTAATATTAATCTTAATAAAAAATATTTTATCGATTCCACTGGGTTGTATTTAGTAGATACTTTGCAATAATCTTTTGTCCTTTATCCATACTCTTTCAAAGACTTATTAAGGTATTCTGGTAGCATAATAACGTGTTAGTCGTTGAACTACCACTAATACCTTTCGGCTAAAGCCGTTTCCTTAAACCCAATTTAACCCCCCAGTTAAAACTGGGGGCTATTCATAATTTGCAAACTAGCTTATGAGTTGCCACGGGTTTTAACCCGCGGGTAGGTGGGCAATTCGAAAGTGGTGTAACTATTGGGTTAAATTGATTCAATTCTATTGGTAAACATCTTTCCTATGCCCAAAGTGAATAACCTCTACTACTAATACCTCGTCAAAAATCTCATAGATTATTCGGAAATCGCCTACCCTAATTCGATAACCGTTACGCCCTTGTAACTTCTTGCAACCCGAAGGACGTGGATTATCAGCTAAATTAAAAAGTGCTGTTTTTATATTAGAATAATAAGGCTCCTGAATCTTTTCGAGGGACTTAATAACCGATTTTTTAATAGTTACTTGATAAGCCATATTAAGATTTCCTATTTTCCTCAATCAATTTGAAGGCATCATTTATATCTATGGCTTCCTCTTTATTGCCTTTCGCTTCATCAAACAGACGGACATCGTCCAAATCTTCTAATGATTCAAGCAAAGCTTCAAACTCATCAAGTGGAAGTATAACCGATACTTTTTTACCAGCAGCATCAGTTATAAATTGTGGATGAACAGCAATCATAAGTGTATTTCAAAAGTTTACTTGTAAATATAACGATAAAAGTAATTGGTAGTGTTTCAGGCTAAAGCTATTTGATGGTGTGGGATTAATAGTTCCAAGTCTCGGAAATGTGCAGCTACGCTTTTGTTTACTAAGACTTGGAATCACTATGGTAGTTTATCCAACAAAACCTTTAAGATCTATTTCCCTGTAAGTGCAGTAAGTGCCTCTGAAAGGGTAGAGTAGTGGAACTTAAATCCTTTATCTGAAAGTTTTTTACTGCTTATAGTCGCCCCATTTAAAACCAAATTACTCATCTCGCCAAGAACTATTCTAATAATAAGGGCAGGCACAAAAGGCAGTAAAATCGGCATTTTTATTACTTTACTTAATGTCTTGCTAAATACCTGATAACTAGCTGGATTAGGCGCAACTAAATTAAAGGTTTCATTACCTTCTATATTTTCTAATAGGTATAAAAACGAGGCTGCCAAATCGGTTAAATGTATCCAAGAAAATACTTGTTTGCCATCGCCTAAATAACCCACACCCATTTTTGCCGGCGTGTACATTTGAGGAAAAGCTCCGCCCTTATTGCCTAAAACAATGCCTACACGTCCCTTAATATAGGTTTTGCCTAGGGTTGAAAGCTTATCTAATTCCTTTTCCCAAGCATAGGCTACCTCCGCAGCAAAACCTGTTCTATTACTGCCATCGGTTTCTACAAAAGGGGTGCTGCTTTCAGAATTTCCATAAAACCCTATGGCTGAGGCTACCATAATTTTGGTAACGTTATTAGGTTGCACCAAGGCTTTTAATAGGGTATTGGTGCTCTCAATTCTGGAATCTAGAATAGCCTTCTTTCTGCTTTCACTCCACGACTTATCCCCTATATTTTCCCCTGCTAAGTGAATAATATAATCTATATTTTGCAGTGCTTCAGGGGCTATTTCGCCCTTGCTAGGATTCCAAAAAGCATAAGAAACATTGCCTTCACTAGGTTTTGGGCTTCTGGTTAAAATTCGGATGGCATAGCCTTTTTTAAGTGCCTGTGCCGTAATTTCGGTACCAATAAGTCCTGTGCCGCCAGTGATGAGGATATGTTTCATAGTGTTTGAGTTTGTAGTTTTAAACCCTAAAGTACTGGAATAGTTCATAGGTTTATGCAATTTGCAGTTGTTATATGTCTAAAGTAAAATCTTCGTTCTTCTGCCAAAGTTGTGGCAGTCAGTCGCCCAAATGGTTGGGTAAGTGTCCTTCTTGTGGCGAATGGAATACCCTTGTAGAAGAAATAGTTACCACGGCAGCCCGCGATAAAGGTGCTTCTGGGGTGCGACCTATCCGCAGCAATACGCCAATCCTACTGAACGAAGTTGCTTATGACGAGCAGCAGCGTATCACTACAACTGATTCTGAGTTGAATCGTGTGCTTGGTGGTGGTATTGTGCCAGGTAGTTTAGTTTTGATAGGAGGTGAGCCAGGTATTGGTAAATCAACCTTAATGCTGCAAATAGCCCTTACACTACCCTTGCAAAAGGTGCTTTATGTAAGCGGGGAAGAAAGTGAACAGCAAATTAAAATGCGTGCCGAACGCCTTGGTTTAAGTGGCGATGCCTGCTATTTACTTACAGAAACATCTACCCAAAATATATTTAAGCAAATAGAGATCTTAGAGCCTGAATTGGTGGTGATTGATTCCATCCAAACGCTGGCAAGCAGCTTTGTGGAATCCGCCGCGGGTTCTGTTTCACAGGTGAGGGAGTGTACGGCAGAACTGGTTAAATACGCCAAGGAAACGGGTACGCCAGTCTTTATGATTGGGCATATTACCAAAGATGGTAGCCTTGCAGGACCTAAAGTGCTAGAGCACATGGTGGATACTGTCCTTCAATTTGAGGGCGATAGACACCTTACCTACCGTATTTTGCGAACTACAAAGAACCGATTCGGCAGCACCCACGAATTAGGTATTTATGAAATGCTAGGTTCAGGTTTACGACAAGTTAATAATCCATCTGAAATACTGATTAATCAGCGAGATGCAGAACTAAGCGGTATATCCTTAGCAGCTACTATGGAAGGTAACCGACCCTTATTGCTTGAAATACAGGCATTAAGTAGTCCCGCTAGCTATGGCACTCCTCAAAGGAGTAGCACAGGTTATGATAGCAAACGGATGAGTATGCTGCTGGCCGTCCTAGAAAAGCGATGTGGTTTTAAATTAGGTAGTCAGGATATATTCCTGAATGTTGCAGGTGGACTAAAAGTAGAAGACACCGCAGCCGATTTGGCGATGTGTGCCGCCATTGTAAGCAGCTTTGAAGATGTACCCCTACCACCTAAGATGATATTTTGCGGTGAAGTAGGACTAGCAGGAGAGATTAGAGCAGTAAACAGACTAGAAAGCAGGGTAGCTGAAGCAGAAAAATTAGGCTATAAACAGATTGTTGTTTCCAAGTATAGTGAGAAGGCAGTGCAAGAGTTAAGTACAACTATTCAGGTACTTACCATCGGAAAATTGACAGATTTGTTCAATATCTTACTCGTTTAAAGAAATTTTGTTGAACCTATTTCTTAAGATATTGCAACTTTAATAATCTATTCACTATTATTGCTCATTCAATAAACTGACCCTTCGAAATACAATGGCTAACAGCGCACGATATAAAAAAATAATGCTGATTGACGATAACGAAATCGACAACCTCATTAACCAAAAGATGATTGAAGCTTCCGGAATTGGTGAGCGGATAATGGTTCACTCTGGCGCTAAGAGTGCTTTGGAGTCGTTAAGGAACCTAGAAAAACTAACCGATGCCCCAGAGCAACTATTGCCAGAGCTAATCTTCTTAGATATCGATATGCCTATAATGGATGGCTTCCAATTCTTAGAAGAATTTGACCGTCTATCAGATGCCATTAAAGGTTATACCAAGGTAGTAATGCTTACCAGCTCTATGAATCCACAAGATTTGAGCAAAGCCAAAAAATCGGTTTACGTTAAGAAATACTTAAACAAGCCATTAAGCCAAGATGCCCTTTCAAAGTTAGATGTGTAAGTAAAAAATATAGATACTTAGAATGCCCTGATTTATGTTGGGGCATTTTTTGTGGGGGGATTAAAATGTACAGTTTTTAAGCTAAAATCTTTGGTATGAAGTTCATTAAATATGCAAGTGCAGCTTTAGGCTTTTGGATAGCACACTCTGGTTCCACGTCTTAGGAATAAAATAAGCAAAGCGTAATTTTTTCCGAGACGTGGAACAACCACTATTTTTTATATATTCGGTATGGTAAATAACGGTAGTAGTACAAAAATATTTGCTGTTGTTGGATTAGCAGTTCCACGTCTCGGAAATGTGCGGCTACGCCTTCATTTCCTAAGACGTGGAACCATCGAAGTTTATTTATTAAACCAGTTTTTATCGCCATCTAAGTAGCGTTCGCCATAAGTTATTGTTCCCATGGATAAATTTTTGTGACTAGTATATAGATTTTTTTCAATTAAAAGAACAGTAAAATCGAGAGCTACTAATAGATCAGCCTCTATATTATGGTCGTGGCGAATAAGAGCCTGTCTTGAATTAAACTTGTCAGATCTAGGACTTCTATATCCAACTTGTACATTATTTTTATGAATGGACATATCGTAATTACTTTGATAAACAAACGTATAAGTATCATTCTTTACTATAAATTTAAAGTATCCTTTAAATTGATTTATCTTATCAATTCCGATATTAATTTCTTCCCCATTTTGGTAGAATTTAAAGGTGCGAGACTTTGTTCCGAATATCAAGAATTTCGATAAATGAATATATTCCAATATATCTTGATTAGAGTTCTTCACAAGCTTTAAATAGGTATGCCGCCAACTCCTATTTTTTGTGTTTGTGTAAATATCACCATTTGAAGAGTTATAGGTCGCTTTGCCATAACTTAGATCTAAATGAATATACATATACTTAAAGTTTAATAATTTTTTAGGTAATCCAAAGTTAAAAATAAATATTTATGTAAGCCATTTATTCAATGGTTGTAGTATTGGATTTTAATTTTCGTTGCTTCCCCCCCCAACAAAAAATGCCCTAACTACAGTTAGGGCATTTCAAGTAAACTTATTTATTCCTTATTCAGCTTTCGCTTTCTTGGTTGCTTTCTTAGGCTTTGCCTCGGCAACTACTTCTGCGGGTGCCTCTTCTTGAACTGGGGCGGCTTCTGTAGTTGTTTCTTCTGGCTTTTCTTCAAATACCCCTGGTGCAAAGTTCAATAGTAGGTTGTACCAACTTACTATCTTCTTGATATCTGATGCGTAAACTCGCTCACGGTCGAAATCTGGCAATACTTCCCCAAAGAAAGCGACTAGCTCGGCTGTTTCGCTTTTGTTGGTAACCTTGGTACCCGTTGGGTAGTGCTTATGGATGCTCATCATCACTTCTTGTAATGAGGTAGCACCTTCGGCATTGGTAGTGTAAATGGTAATTTCCTTCAGCAACGAAACTTTAGAAGTGGCATTGGCAGTACTGCGTTGCGGTGTTGCTTCTAACGATTCAATTATAACCCCTGCACGTGCAGGCTTTAAAATTCTATAAAGGCCTGGTTTGCCAGCAATGGCGGCGAATTCTTTCAGGTCTATCATTTTATTATTTCTGGTTTAGGTATTGCTTTCTGTAAGTGAAACGAGGCATAAAACTAAGGTAAAAACCTGCATTGTGCTAACTTCTATTCAAATTGATAGGGTTTTACTTCCCTAAAGTGGTGTCAATTGCCTGAATAATAAGGCTACAGGCTTCTTTTATTTCGTCGTCGGTTATGACTAAAGGTGGTGCTATCCGCATCGATTTATCGTTAAAGAGGAACCAATCGGTAAGTACACCTAGTTCTATGGCTTTGTCTATTACGGGTTTAAGAACGGCATAGCTTTCCATTTCGGCAGCCATCATCAGTCCTTTATTTCTAATAGACTTGATGGCTTTATGAACCAGCAAACTTTTGAATAATTGTGCCTTACGTTCTACATCGGCCAAAAATTGAGGATCTGAAATTACATCAAAAGTAGCTGCTGCAGCCACACAACTCAATGGGTGACCTCCAAATGTGGTAATATGCCCAAGGAATGGGTTTTCCATAAAGGTTTCCATCAGCGCTTTGCTGGTGATAAGTGCGCCAATAGGCATACCGCCACCCATACCCTTGGCTGCGATGAGAACATCGGGTACAAAATCATAATGCTGAAATGCCCAAACTTTACCTGTTCTGCCTGCACCTGCTTGTATTTCGTCTACGACTAACAACGCACCAACATATTCACAATGGGCTTTAAGGGCCTCCAAATAACCAGCATCAGGAACTTGGATGCCTGCCTCACCCTGAATAGTTTCTATAAATACGGCAGCGGTTCTGCAGCTGATATGTTTAAAATCCGCCGGTTCATTGTATCTGATATGGCTAAAACCAGGCAATAATGGACGGTAATTCTGCTTGAAAAACTCATTACCTCCTGCACTCAATGCCCCAGTAGAACTACCGTGATAGGCATTTACACAGGTTACGATTTCGTTTCTGCCGGTTGCTTTGCGCACGAGTTTTATGGCGGCTTCAGTAGCTTCTGAACCTGAATTGAGGAAGTAAAAGCTATTGAGTTTATCGGCAGGTAAGGTAGCCTGCATAGCCGTAGCAAGGCGTAACTGAGGTTCTTGCACCACTTCGCCATATACCATTAAGTGCAGGTACTTATCTAGTTGTGCGCTAATGGCTGCAGTTACTTTTGGGTGCCTATGTCCGACATTACTAACCCCAATCCCACTGATAAGGTCAATGTATTGTTGTCCTTCGGGGCCATACATAAATACCCCCTCGGCTTTTTCGATTTCTAAAAGTAGAGGCGTGCCCGAAGTTTGGGCCATTTGTTGTAGGAAAAGTTGACGATTGGTAGGCATTGCAGATTTTTATGGAGTGGCTACAAAATTACCCTTAACTTGCATTATTGTTTAATGAAAGATAGTAGTAGTGCAAAATTCTCCTAAAAATTGGTGGTTATTTGGTTTGGTGATGATGCTTACTGCAGCTTGTGCCCCTTTGCCAAAGGAAGGTAAAATGTTGGCAGGCGAATATTATGCCCTCAATCAAGTGATAGAAGCAGAAATTAAGTCGCTCACTACTGCCAATGCAGGACTTTACAAGCAAGTAGCCTTGGATGATAAGAAGGAAGAAATGTTGCTATTACCTTCTCAATTAAAGTGGAGCAATGAACTAGCCTTGTTTAAGGATATTAACCTAAACAAACCGGCTTGGCAAGGTTATATCAAGACAGAAACTACCCCAATTGCTAATGGTGAAATGGTGATTTACACTGCCCAAAAGGCGGATATTCCTTTCAGAAGGGTATTGATGGTATTTAATGCAGATAAGCAATTAGATAGCCTTGCAGTTGATTTAGAAACAGAAAATGAAATTACCCATACCGTGAGAACGCTTACCGCTGCTTGGGATAATTCCGAAGCAAATCATCATTTGAAAAAGTATAGTATCAATGGCTTCCAAAAGGTATTATTAAACGATACCCTGTTTTATAAAGTAAATGGCGAGGTTCGTTTTAATGTGAATTAAAGTGCTTATTGTAAATACTTAATGCTTCTTCTATGTGGACTTTCGTAATTACCTGGTCCCAAATAAATACTCCATAATCGGCAGGGAGAATAGCTTTAATTTCAGTATTTGAATTCTTTTTATCATTTAGGGCAAGATTGCAGATGGTTTCAAGTGCAGTTTTAGGAATGATTAGTTTTGGGTAAATAGTTTCGATTATTACCTTCAATTCCTTTACAAATTCTGGCTTGCCATAGCCTACCCGCCAGCCTATATAGGCTTCACAAAATAGCCCAACAGCTAGTGCATAACCGTGTGGGATAGGTTTTTCTTGTTCTAGAAACCAACTTTCTATGGCGTGACCTACGGTATGACCTGTATTTAAGACTTTTCTATAATCTTCTTCCTCAGGGTCTTCTTCAACAACCGATTCCTTAAAGGCTATGGTATTGGCTATGAATGGCTTTAAATCATTAACTTCTATTGTGCCAAGCTTTAGCATTTCCCAAAAACTATCAGAAGTTGGAGCAATTAATTGGTGCTTCATCATTTCGGCTAAGCCGCTTAGTACCTCTTGTTGGGGTAGGGTATTCAGAAAATCAGGAAGAATATGAACCTCTTTAGGTTCCTGAAAGGTGCCAATAATATTCTTAAGTCCTCTGAAATCGATTCCTGTTTTACCACCTACAGAAGCATCTACCATTCCAAGCAGTGAGGTAGGGTAGTAGTATGCTGCAATGCCTCGTTTGTAAACAGAGGCGCAAAAACCAACTAAGTCGGTGATCATTCCACCACCCAAGGCAATGAGTGCAGAGTTTCTATCTGCCTTATTTTCAATGAGAAAACTGAATAGCTTTTCGCAGGTTTCCCAGTTTTTGTTTTCCTCACCTGCGGGTAAAGTAATAACAAGTGTGGTTGAATTAGAGTTATGTAATAGTGGCCAACAATGCTGGAGGGTATTGGTATCAGTAACCCAAATCACTTGGGAATGCGCGCTTGTAATCCTACCTACGCTAGCTGATACCGATTGTAAATACTGATGGTGTATGATTGCCACAATAACTCCTTTTCTCTTCAAATAATATTGCAATATGGCACTTCCTATCGGAACCTCAGCACCAGATTTTACACTTCCAAGTACATCAGGGTCAGATTTTACACTTTCTAAGAACTTGGGTAAGCCTTTGGTACTATTTTTCTATCCGAAAGATTTTACCCCTGGTTGCACTGCCGAGGCTTGCGACTTCCGTGATAATATGTCGGTTTTTAGCGATTTAGAAGTTCAAGTAATTGGCGTTTCTAGAGATAACATTGCCACCCACAACAAGTTTAGAGCAGAACATAAACTTCCTTACCATTTGTTGGCCGATGTTTCAGGCAAAATAAGTGCACTGTACTATGCTAAAATCCCCGTATTAGGACTTAGCAAGCGCCTCACCTATTTATTAAATGCTGAAGGTAAAATTGAAGCTGCCTTTTCAGATATGTTTGATGCCAAGGCACATATCAAAAATATGTTAAAGGCTTTGAAATAAGCTTTAAAACCCTACTTCTTACGTTCTACAGTAAAGTTTACCAATTGCTCCATAGAATCTCTATAAACTGATTCTGGGAAGTGGTGGAGTAACTTTATAGCCTGATCTCTGTATTGGTACATCACATCGGTAGCGTAACGCATACCGCCTTTTTCCTTTACAAAAGCAGTAACCTCAGCTACTGTGGTGCTCTTTTCGCTTTTGTTTTTAATCAGGTTAATGATGTGTCGCTTTTCAGAACTGGTAGATTGGTTAAGCGCATAAATCAAAGGCAAAGTCATTTTCTTTTCCTTGATATCTATACCTAAAGGTTTGCCCACTTCATCAATTCCGTAATCAAAAAGGTCGTCTTTTATTTGGAAGGCTATGCCCACCTTTTCACCAAACTGTGCAGCTAACTGCACGGTATCATCATCGGCACCAGAACTACTAGCTCCAACAGCACAACAAGAAGCAATGAGTGAAGCTGTTTTCTGACGGATTATATCGAAATAAACAGACTCTACAATATCTAGTCGACGGGCTTTTTCTATCTGTAAAAGTTCCCCTTCGCTCATCAATCGCACTGCTTCGGAAACGTGTTCTAGGAGGGCAAATTGCTTGTTTTGAACAGCCAACAATAACCCACGAGAAAGCAAGTAATCACCTACCAACACAGCAATCTTATTCTTCCAAAGTGCGTTGATACTGAAGAACCCACGTCGGTAGTTGGAATCGTCCACTACATCGTCGTGCACCAAGGTAGCCGTGTGCAACAACTCAATTAAACTAGCACCAGTATAGGTAGCCTCTTTCACTCCACCAGCAATATGGGCCGAAAGGAAAACGAGCATCGGCCTTAATTGCTTGCCCTTACGCTTAACAATATAGCCTGTAATTTTATCAAGAAGGAGTACCCTGCTTTTCATTGAATCGCGGAAGCGCTTTTCAAATTCAGCAATTTCTTTGCTGATGGGCTGCTGTATTAAATCGATGCCTGTGGCCATTGTTGCAATAATACTACCTTGATAGTTAACAACCACGCAAAGGTTAAAGTTTTTGTGGAGCCTCGGTAAAATAGCGGCTACAAGGCGTATATTTGCAGCCCGTTAAGCCCCCCTAGTTTAATGGATAGAATGTCAGATTCCGGTTCTGACGGTACAGGTTCGATTCCTGTGGGGGGTACAAAAAGCCGCATTTCAGAGTATCTGGATGCGTTTTTTTTCATTTAAAGAAAATGACCAATAAAATGACTAGCAAAAGTGAAAGCCTATGTTTTAAGTTTGATGGCAAGTATCAGTAAAAAGTGTAGCTATAATGCCGTTTGGCACTTTATCTGACCATTTACAGTGGCGTTTATATAGGGTTGGGTTAATTTTGGTTACCTTTAAACCCTGTTGAATTACCTTAATAGCCACTTACAACTACATGAATTCAGAATCTAAACTTTTCAGTTTTATAGAACAATACATGCCGCTCACCTCTGATGAGCGACAAATGCTCTCTGAGTTTAATTTGTTCCATTTCTTTGAAAAGGGTATGGTTATTTTAGAGCCTAACGATAATATTGATATGGGCTTTTTTGTGCTTGAAGGATGTATTAGGTGTTATTATGTTTTAGATGGGGAAGAAAAAACCACTAACTTTTATACTGAACTAGAAGTTTTTACTCCAGCCTCTACTGATAAATCTGTTTACGGATACTATGCAGTTTGTTTAGAAGACTCATTGCTGGTGGTATCGGATTCTAATATGGGCAAAGTGCTTTTTGAAAAGTTTCCTAGGTTTGAAGCCTTATGCAGATTGCTTTCCGAAAAGCTGGTAGCGAAAATCCAATCTGACTTCGATATTTTTAAGCTCTCTTCTCCTGAGGAGCGCTATATACATCTGGTAGAAAACCGACCTGATTTAATTCAAAGGGTCCCTCAGCATTTTATAGCCAGTTATTTAGGCATCACGCCAGTATCGTTAAGTAGGATACGGGGAAGACTAGCAAAAAAGGTTTAACCCATCCTTTCTTATCTAAAGTTAACGATTTGGCGGTTTGGTCGGCGGTAGTTTTGCACCTATAAATCAGGTTCACAAAACTATTACCAATCAAAATCGATGAGAAAGCTATTGCTTTTATTTACCCTATTTTTTGCTTCCTTCCAATGTACCTTGGTTTGGGCACAAGCGGCACCTGAACTAAAACAAACCATTAAGGGTGCCGTATCAGATGTCGCCAATGGCTTGCCCCTCCCTGGGGCAACAGTGGCAATAGTGGGCTCCAACCCATTAATTGGTACCGTAACTGATGCCAATGGTAGGTTTAAGCTTGCTAATGTGGCTATAGGTAGGGTTAGCCTTCGCATTTCTATGATAGGATATGCGGCTAAAACTTTGCCTGAAATCTTAGTAACGTCTGGTAAAATGACCGACCTTTCTATTGCCCTGCAAGAAGAATTAGTTACTGCTGGTGAGGTAGTTATCACTGCTGATCAGAAAAATAAGAACATCGCCCTAGACGATTTTACCACCGTGAGTGCCCGCACTTTTTCGCCTGAAGAAACCCAACGCTTTGCAGGTGCCCTGAACGACCCTAGCAGAATGGTATCTGTTTTCCCTGGAGTTGTTTCTAATCCTGATGGAACCAATGATATTATTATTAGAGGAAATTCGCCAAGAGGTTTATTATGGCGAATGGAAGGCTTAGAAATGCCTAATCCAAATCACTTTAGTAATGAAGGTG